>NZ_JAQEGR010000007.1:0-194920 GCF_027667425.1 Fusicatenibacter saccharivorans | reverse complement strand
AGGTTGGGTCACTGACTTCGGGCGTTACCAACTCCCATGGTGTGACGGGCGGTGTGTACAAGACCCGGGAACGTATTCACCGCGACATTCTGATTCGCGATTACTAGCGATTCCAGCTTCGTGCAGTCGAGTTGCAGACTGCAGTCCGAACTGAGACGTTATTTTTGGGATTTGCTCCACCTCGCGGCTTTGCCTCCCTTTGTTTACGCCATTGTAGCACGTGTGTAGCCCAGATCATAAGGGGCATGATGATTTGACGTCATCCCCACCTTCCTCCAGGTTATCCCTGGCAGTCTCCACAGAGTGCCCAGCTTTACCTGCTGGCTACTGAGGATAAGGGTTGCGCTCGTTGCGGGACTTAACCCAACATCTCACGACACGAGCTGACGACAACCATGCACCACCTGTCTCCAATGCTCCGAAGAGAAGGCCCCGTTACGGGCCGGTCATCGGGATGTCAAGACCTGGTAAGGTTCTTCGCGTTGCTTCGAATTAAACCACATGCTCCACCGCTTGTGCGGGTCCCCGTCAATTCCTTTGAGTTTCATTCTTGCGAACGTACTCCCCAGGTGGAATGCTTAATGCGTTTGCGGCGGCACCGAAGAGCTTTGCTCCCCAACACCTAGCATTCATCGTTTACGGCGTGGACTACCAGGGTATCTAATCCTGTTTGCTCCCCACGCTTTCGAGCCTCAACGTCAGTTACCGTCCAGTAAGCCGCCTTCGCCACTGGTGTTCTTCCTAATATCTACGCATTTCACCGCTACACTAGGAATTCCGCTTACCTCTCCGGCACTCGAGCCAGACAGTTTCCAATGCAGTCCCAGGGTTAAGCCCTGGGTTTTCACATCAGACTTGCCTTGCCGTCTACGCTCCCTTTACACCCAGTAAATCCGGATAACGCTTGCCCCCTACGTATTACCGCGGCTGCTGGCACGTAGTTAGCCGGGGCTTCTTAGTCAGGTACCGTCATTATCTTCCCTGCTGATAGAGCTTTACATACCGAAATACTTCTTCGCTCACGCGGCGTCGCTGCATCAGGGTTTCCCCCATTGTGCAATATTCCCCACTGCTGCCTCCCGTAGGAGTTTGGGCCGTGTCTCAGTCCCAATGTGGCCGGTCGCCCTCTCAGGCCGGCTACTGATCGTCGGTTTGGTGGGCCGTTACCCCGCCAACTGCCTAATCAGACGCGGGCCCATCCCATACCACCGGAGTTTTTCACACCGAGCCATGCAGCTCTGTGCGCTTATGCGGTATTAGCAGCCGTTTCCAGCTGTTATCCCCCGGTATGGGGCAGGTCACCCACGCGTTACTCACCCGTCCGCCGCTCAGTCAGTTAAGAATCATCCGAAGAATCTTCTTAACTGCTTCGCTCGACTTGCATGTGTTAAGCACGCCGCCAGCGTTCATCCTGAGCCAGGATCAAACTCTCTGATAAAATGTTTGTTCCAAGTTCAAAATCAACATACTAGCTAATTTATCCCTTTTACTGTTTTAAAGGATCTTTCGATCGTTTTGAATTACTTATTCAGAACTTTCGAGGATGTGTTTCATTGTTTAATTACCAAGGTTCTTCGCTGTTCTCTCGATCAGCAACTCGTTTATTTTATCAAACTCATTTGCATTTGTCAAGAACTTTTTTCAACTTTTTTTCAAAGCCGAGCGGAGAAGGAGGGATTTGAACCCTCGCGCCGCTATTAACGACCTACTCCCTTTCCAGGGGAGCCCCTTCAGCCAGCTTGGGTACTTCTCCATAGTTTGCCTGATTCATAATCAGATATTCAATTAACTGAGTTTTGAGCGGAGAGGGTGGGATTCGAACCCACGCGCCCTTTCGGACAAACGGTTTTCAAGACCGCCTCGTTATGACCGCTTCGATACCTCTCCGTGTGTGAATTCAAATCTCGGTAACTCCCGAAATCATCTCAGTTTTTGGCTTGTCAGCTTTGCGTTTTTATCTCTCTCGCTCAGCGACATTCGTTATTATATCAGCAGTGTTTCAGAATGTCAACCACTTTTTTGAATTTTTTTTACATTTTTTTCAATTTCTTTTTCGTTTTCGCTGTTTTTCCCTGTTTTGCAATTCACACATTTGTTTTTATCCATTTATAGTTTGCTTTCTGTATTTTGCTTTTTTCTATTTTTCTGCCAGAAAGCTCTCTGCAACGAGCAGATCCTCCGGTGTTGTGATTTTTATATTTTCATAGCCGCCTTTTACCATCACTGATGCGATTCCCATCTCCTGCTCCACAACCATGGCATCGTCGGTGATTCCTTCTGTGGAATGCTGCATCAGTTTTTCGAATGCCGGAAACAGAAGCTCTGCTGCAAAGGCCTGCGGGGTCTGTGCCTGCCATACGAGATCTCTTCGCGGGCTTTCCCTGATTTTTCCGTTTTCATCGGTAAGCTTGATGGTATCCTTGACCGGCATGCCAAGGACACAGGCTTTTTCTTCTTTTACACATGCGCAGAGACGTTCCAGCATTTCCTGGTTTAAAAACGGGCGGGCGCCATCGTGAATCAGAACGTAATCGGTCTTCTGATCCTGTTCGCTTTCCAGGCTTCTCAGCGTCTGCAATGCTTTCCAGACAGATTCATACCGTTCCCTTCCGCCTGCGCATACGGAAACAGTTTTCTTAATTCCATATTTTTCGATAATCTCTTTCTGACAGTATTCTATTTTATCCGCACCTGTCACAAGAATGATCTGGTCAATCTCCGGCGAATGTTCAAAAACCTCCAGCGCGTAAACCACGACTGGTTTTCCTCCGATTTCCAGAAACTGTTTTGCTACGCTTCCGCCCATCCGGGTTCCCTTTCCGGCTGCCAGGACAACCGCAGTGTATTTTTCTTTCTTCTCGCTCATCTTTTCCTCCGTTTTCTACAAATACAAAAACTCCGCAGCAGATCTCTCTTCTCCGTTCTGCTGCGGAAGTTTCTTTTTCTTATCGTTCTCCAAGCTTCAGGTTCGGTACGGCATTCAGGTCCCAGCCGTGGCGGGTTCCCTTCTGGTACTCGTAGTAAGCTGCCACACCGATCATGGCCGCATTGTCGGTACAGAAGATCGGGGACGGACGGTAAAAGCGGATGCCCTCTTTTTCACATGCTGCTTCCATCGCCGCGCGGAGTGCCCCGTTCGATGCAACGCCGCCGGCGATCGCCAGACGGTCCATATGGTAATCTTTGGCCGCACGGATGGCATTATCCACCAGAACGTCCACAACGGCCTGCTGGAAGGACGCAGCGATGTCTGCTTCGACAATTGGTTCGCCTGTCATCCGGCATTTGTTCAGATGGTTTAAAACGGCAGATTTTACGCCGCTGAAGCTGAAGTCATACGGCGCATCCTCCATGTGGGCACGCGGGAAGTCGATGGCGTGCGGGTTTCCTTCTTTTGCCAGCTTGTCGATCTTCGGTCCGCCCGGATAGCCGAGTCCGATGGCACGGGCTACCTTGTCGAAGGCTTCTCCGGCTGCGTCGTCTCTCGTTCTTCCGAGGATTTCGAAAGAACCGTAATCTTTTACAATGACAAGATGGGTATGGCCTCCGGAGATGATTTCACACAGGAACGGCGGCTCCAGATCCGGGTGTTCGATATAGTTCGCCGAGACGTGGCCTTCAATATGGTGAACGCCGACCAGCGGTTTCTTTTTTGCATAGGCGATCGCTTTTGCCTCTGCCACGCCGACGAGAAGTGCGCCGACAAGGCCAGGGCCGTACGTAACACCGATCGCATCGATATCATCCAGAGTGACATCGGCTTCTTTTAAGGCCGCTTCTACAACCTGGTTGATTTTTTCGATATGTTTTCTGGATGCAATTTCCGGCACAACGCCGCCATACAGGGTATGGATGGCGATCTGGGATGAAATAATGTTAGACAGCACACATCTTCCGTTTTTCACGACGGAGGCTGCGGTTTCATCGCAGGAGCTCTCAATTGCAAGAATCAGGGTATCTTTTTCACTCATTTTTCGTTTCCTCTTCAAATAACAGTTCTACTGATCTTCCGTCTTTTCCAAGCTCTGCGGCCGGGAAAATCTTCTGTACCTCATCCATGTACCGCTGCGGGCCGACGAGCGACGGGGAAAAGTGGGTCAGCCACATTTCGGCAGCCTCGGCATCTTTTGCCAGTTTTGCCGCCTCGTAGAAGGTCATATGCTTAAATTCTTTTGCTTTTGCCTGTTTTTCCGGCTCGCCGTACATTCCCTCGCAGATGAAAAGGTCGGAGCCTTTCGCATGTTCAGAGATCGACGGAATCGGGCGGGTATCGGTGCAGTAGGTCACCTTCAGTCCCTTTCTGACAGGGCCGAGGACCATGTCCGGCGTATACGTCTTTCCATCCAGGGTGACAGTCTCGCCTTTCTGCAGCGGATTCCAGCATTTAATCGGAATTTCCTGTGCTTTAGCGCGCTCCACATCGAATTTTCCCTTGCGGGAGATCTCCAGCGAATAGCCGTAGCAGGTGATATTGTGCTGCACGCGGAAGGCTGTGATTTTGTAGCCGTTCATCTCGATCACTTCCTCCGGCGCTGTCACCTCGTGAAATACAATCGGAAACGGCAGCTCCGGGCAGATGACACGCAGTGAATTGACGACGCGCTCCAGGCCTTTTGGGCCGATCATGGTCAGCGGTTCTCTCCGGTCAGTGTTTCCCATCGTCAGGAGAAGTCCTGGAAGGCCGCTGATGTGGTCTGCGTGGTAATGGGTGAAGCAGATGGCATCAATCGGCTTAAAGGTCCAGCCTTTTTCCTTGATGGCAACCTGGGTTCCCTCGCCGCAGTCGATCAGAAGGCTGCTTCCGTTGTATCGGGTCATCAGGGCGGTCAGGCGTCTGCCTGGCAGAGGCATCATACCGCCTGTTCCCAGTAAACATACATCTAACACGTTTTTCCTCCATATTCTATCCGGCTTTTTCGAAAGCCGGTCAGGTATTTTACGTTGAAAAAGCGTGTCCAAAACGGTTTGTTTCAGACACGCTCTCATCTTAACACAGTTTTTTCAAACACGCAATGACGCGGGTTTTATTTATTTGCTGTCATGACAGCTTCCTTCATCATGCGGACATACGTATAGATGTGCTGCTCCGCATGAGTGCCGTACTTCGCAATCATTTTGACGATAGCGCTTCCGACGATGACACCGTCCGCAATTTTTGCAATGTTGGCTGCCTGATCGGTCGTGTTGATGCCGAAGCCTACGGCTACCGGAATATCGGTTACTTTGCGGATTGCGGCGATCATGGAATCGAGGTCTGTCTTGATCTCGCTTCTGACACCGGTAACGCCCAGAGACGATACGAGGTAGATAAAACCTTCGGCGTCTGCGGCAATTTTCTGGATGCGCTGCTCAGACGTCGGCGCAATCAGAGAAATGACATCTACCTGATGGCTGCGCGCAATATCGTTTAATTCGCCTTTTTCCTCATACGGCATATCCGGGATGATGATGCCATTGATGCCGACTTCCTCGCATTTTGTAAAGAACGGCTCGTATCCGTAATGGAACACCGGGTTTAAGTAGGTCATAAACACCAGCGGAATGTCTGTTTTTTTGCGCACGGAGGCTACCATATCGAAAATTTTATCGGTGGTGGTTCCGGCTTTTAAGGAACGGAGGTCTGCCTCCTGGATGACAACGCCCTCGGCGATCGGATCGGAAAACGGGATTCCGATCTCGATCAGGTCTGCGCCTGCTTTTTCGAGCTCCAGAATATAATTCTCTGTTTTTTCAATGTTCGGATCTCCGGCTGTCAGAAACGGAATGAATGCTTTGCCGTTTGAAAATGCTTCTGTTACTTTACTCATGAAGGTCCCTCCCTCTGTATCTTGCAATGGCTGCTACGTCTTTGTCTCCGCGTCCGGACAGGCAGATGATGATGGAGTCTTCCGGATCAAATTCTTTTGCGATCTTCATCGCATGGGCTACTGCATGGGCACTCTCGATCGCACAGATGATACCCTCGGTTCTTGCGAGGTATTCAAAAGCTTCTACTGCCTCATCGTCCGTTACCGGAACGTATTCGGCGCGGCCGATGTCATGCAGATATGCATGCTCCGGTCCAATGCCCGGGTAGTCAAGACCTGCGGAAATCGAGTAAACCGGTGCGATCTGACCGTATTTATCCTGGCAGAAGTAGGATTTCATACCGTGGAAGACGCCGAGTGTTCCGGTTGCAATGGTTGCTGCAGTCTCTGCGGTGTTGACGCCGCGTCCTGCTGCCTCGCATCCAATCAGGCGGACATTTTTGTCATTGATGAAGTTATAGAACATACCCATCGCATTGCTTCCGCCGCCGACGCATGCCATGACGGCTTTCGGGAGTTTTCCTTCTTTTTCGAGGATCTGCTCTCTTGCCTCTTTGCTGATGACAGCCTGGAAATCGCGGACGATGGTCGGGAACGGATGCGGACCCATAACGGAACCGAGAACGTAGTGGGTGTCATCGACACGTGATACCCACTCGCGCATCGCCTCATTGACGGCATCTTTTAAGGTCATAGTTCCGGTAGTAACGGCATTTACTTTTGCACCGAGAAGCTCCATCCGGTATACATTGAGGGCCTGACGGTCGGTGTCTTCTTTTCCCATGAAGATCTCACACTCAAGTCCCATCAGCGCTGCTGCCGTTGCGGTTGCCACACCGTGCTGGCCGGCTCCGGTCTCTGCGATGACACGGGTTTTTCCCATTCTTTTTGCGAGGAGGCACTGTCCGAGCACGTTGTTGATTTTGTGGGCTCCGGTGTGGTTCAGATCCTCTCGTTTGAGGTAAATTTTTGCTCCGCCGAGATCCTTTGTCATTTTCTCTGCGTAGTAGAGAAGGGACGGGCGGCCCGCGTAATTTTTCAGCAGGTCATCGAGCTCCTGGCAGAACTCCGGATCGTTTTTATAATAATTGTACTGTTTTTCCAAATTGATAATTTCATTCATCAGAGTTTCCGGTATGTACTGGCCTCCGTGAATACCAAATCTTCCGTCAGACATGTCTTATCCTCCTTATGCATTCTGTGATTTTTTTCGGATCCTTTACGCCGTCTGTCTCGACACCGCTGCTGATGTCGACGGCGAAGGGATGTGTCTGTAAAATCGCCTGTTCCACATTTTCGGCGTTCAGGCCTCCCGCAAGGAAATACGGGCGGTCCATGTTTCTGATCAGTGACCAGTCGAACGATTCGCCGGTACCGCCTTTTCCGTGGTCGAGAAGGATGTAATCGGCGCTGCTTTTTTTCGCCTTTTCGACGTCCTCCCTGGTTTTGATGGAAAATGCCTTGATCAGTTCCCCGCCGGTGCGGAACCGGAGCGAATGGATATATTCTTCACTCTCATTTCCGTGGAGCTGTGCCAGATCGATGACGCCCTCTTCGAGGTATCCTGCGACAATCGCCGGAAGCTCGTTCACAAAGACGCCGACCGCCTGGATTTCGGGATCCAGATAGCGCCGCAGCGTCACGGCATGTTCTTTTGTAATCTGTCTGCGGCTTTTTGCAAAGACAAAGCCGACATATTCGGGCTTCAGTTCATTCACCGCATCGATGTCTTCCAGCCGTGTGAGCCCGCAGATTTTGATTCTGGTCTGTTCTTCCATAACGTTTGACTCCCCGTGCGCTCTGTTTTGTTTTGCGCACTTACGTTACCACTTTAACATATTGAAGAGAGTTTTTCAAGCTCTGCTCTTTTGTTGCTGCTCCGCATCAGCGTTTCGCCGATCAGAACGGCATCGGTTTTATTCTGATACAGTCTTCCGACATCCTCCGGCGTTTTGATGCCGCTCTCGGATACGAAAACAATGTTTTCCGGGACAAGCTCCCGCAGCCGCTCACTGTTGTGGATATCGACCGTGAAATCTTTTAAGTTGCGGTTGTTGACGCCGATGATCCTTGCTCCGGCGCGCATGGCCTGTGCAACCTCCGCCTCATCGTGGGCTTCCACAAGAGCGGAAAGGCCGAGGGAATGCGCTGTTTCCAGATATTCTTTTAAGGTTTCCTCCGGCAGCAGCGCACAGATCAGAAGGACAGCGGTGGCTCCGAGCACCTTTGCCTCGTAGATCATATAGGGATCCACGGTAAAATCTTTCCGCAGAACCGGGATGGATACGGTTTCTGCAATTTTTTTTAAGTAACGCTTGTCGCCTTTGAAGTATTCCGGCTCGGTCAGGCAGGAAATGGCGGAGGCACCGGCCGCTTCATATTCCTTTGCGATCTCCAGATAGGGGAAATCTTCTGCGATGATGCCCTTCGATGGGGAGGCTTTTTTTACCTCGCAGATAAAGGACATGCCCGGCTTTTTCAGCGTCTGTTCAAACGGGAATCCAGTATCCGGGTTCATCGCCGTTGCTTTTTCTTTCATTTCTGCAAGAGAACACTTCTCTTTTTCTGCAGCGACACGTTTTCTTGTGGCTTCTGCAATCGTTTCCAGTATCATATGTTTATTCCTCTTCTGCCAATCTGTTGGCGAGTGACACAAACTCTTCGAGTTTTTTCTGTGCTTTTCCGCTGTCGATCAGCTCCTCTGCCAGTTTTACAGCGTCCTGCATCGGGATTTCTTTTGCTACATGAAGGGCTGCGGCGGCATTCAGGACAACAGCGTCTCTTGCCGGGCCTTTCTTTCCTGCAAGAATTTCTTTCGTAATTTCAGCATTCTCCTGCGGGGTTCCGCCGACCAGCTCTTCTTTGGTACAGCGGGTCATGCCGAACTCTTCCGGTGTGATGACGTATTCCTCAAACGTTCCGTCCTTGATCTCGCAGACGCTTGTCGGTGCGCTTAAGGAAATTTCATCGAGGCAGTCCTGGCCGTAGACAACCATGCCGCGTTTGACACCAAGATTGGAGAGAACTTCTGCCATCGGGCGGACAAGTGCTTCCTCGTAGACACCCATCACCTGCATCGTGGCTGCTGCCGGGTTGGTCAGCGGTCCGAGGATGTTGAAAATGGTTCGGATGCCGAGCACCTTGCGGACCGGTGCCACGTATTTCATGGACATGTGGTATTTCTGTGCGAACAGGAAACAGATTCCAAGTTTTTCCAGAACTTCTTTGTTTTTCTCCGGCTCCAGGTCGATTTTGACGCCGAGCGCTTCGAGACAGTCGGCTGCGCCGGATCTGCTCGATGCGGCGCGGTTTCCGTGTTTTGCAACTGCGACGCCGCCTGCAGAGATCACAAGGGATGCTGTTGTGGAGATGTTGAAGGAATTGGATTTATCTCCGCCGGTTCCGACGATTTCCAGAACATCCTTGTCATGTTCCATGGGAACACCGTGCTTTCTCATGCCGTTGGCACATGCGGTGATCTCTTCGATTGTCTCGCCTTTCATCGTCATGGCAGTTAAAAATGCGCTGATCTGGATCGGATCGGCTTTTCCTCCCATGATTTCATCCATGGCGCCCTCTGCCATCTCGTAGGTTAAGTTCTCTTTATTTACCAGTTTTACAATCGCTTCCCGAATCATATTCTGTTCCTCTCTTTCTTTGCTGTCCTGTGATCTATCTTGTAATTTTTAAGAAGTTTTCTACCATCTGTCTGCCCTGCGGGGTCAGAATGGATTCCGGATGGAACTGGACTCCGTAGATCTTTTTCTCACTGTCCTCGACTGCCATGACCTCGCCGTCTGCGGTTCTTGCCGTTACCTTTAAGGTTTCCGGCAGTGTCGCTTCATCAGCTGCGAGGGAATGGTATCTTGCAACCGGAACGGTTTCCGGCAGCCCCTGGAATAATTCCGAGGTAAGATCCAGCGTTGTCTCGGACTGTTTGCCGTGCATCAGCTGTTTCGCATAGGTGACGGTCGCGCCGTACGCGGCACAGATTGCCTGATGGCCGAGGCAGACACCGAGGATCGGGATCTCGCCGCCTAATTTTTCTACAATCTCCATGCATCGGCCTGCCTGCTCCGGACGGCCCGGTCCGGGAGATAAAATGATGGATGCCGGTGCCAGTGCGCGGATTTCGTCGATTGTCATCTCGTCGTTCCGGATGACCTTCATGTCCGGATTGATCGAACCGGCGAGCTGATACAGGTTATAGGAAAAACTGTCATAATTATCTACCAGCAGTATCATAAGTTGCTTCCTCCTTCTGCCTCTGCAAGTGCGACCATCACGGCCTTTGCTTTGTTGATGCATTCCTGATGCTCTTTTTCCGGTACGCTGTCGGCTACAATGCCGGCGCCGGAGCGGACGAACACTTTTCCGTTTTTCTTAAACGCAAGCCGGATTGCGATGCAGGTGTCCATATTTCCGGTGAAATCCAGATAGCCGATCGCACCGCCGTAAATGCCGCGCTTGTTGTTTTCCAGCTCGTTGATGATCTGGCAGGCACGGAGCTTTGGTGCACCGGAGAGGGTTCCGGCCGGGAGAACGGAATCGATGGAATCGATGGCATCGACTGCGGTCTTGTCTTTCCGAAGCTGTCCTTTTACAGTGGAACCGATGTGCATGACGTGGGAGTAACGCTCGATTGACATGTATTTTTCTACTTCCACGGTTCCGAAATCACAGATCTTTCCGAGATCGTTTCTTCCCAGATCAACCAGCATGTTGTGCTCGGCACGCTCTTTTTCATCGGCGAGGAGTTCTTTTTCCAGCCGCTGGTCTTCTTCATAGCTCTTTCCTCTCGGCCGCGTTCCGGCAAGCGGGAAGGTCCGGACCTCTCCGTCCTCGACTTTTACGAGAGTTTCCGGGGATGCACCGGCGATCTCGACATCATCACTCGAGAAGTAGAACATGTACGGCGACGGATTCGTCGTGCGGAGAACGCGGTACGTATCGAGGAGGCTTCCCTCAAAATCAGCTTCGAGCCGGTTGGAGAGAACGAGCTGGAAGAGGTCTCCCTCGTGGATATAATGTTTGACCTGCTCGACTTTCTCACAGTACGCTTTCTCATTGAAGAGCGGGCGGAACTCGGATTTCAGGTGGCCGGCTTTCGTCTCGGCCGGTTTTCCGAAGCGGATCAGCTCTTCCATTTTTTCGAGTTCCTGTACGGCTTTTTCGTAATTTTCTTCGAGATTTTCGGTTTCGATATTAAGCATCAGTACGATTTTCTGACGGTAATTATCATAGGCGATGACCTTATCGAACAGCATCAGGTCGACATCTTTGAAATGTTCCTGATCTTCTGCGTCCAGCTTTAAGATCGGCTCGCTGTACTTGATGTAATCGTAAGAGAAGTATCCGACGAGGCCGCCGGTGAAGGTCGGCAGTGTCGCGATCTTCGGACTTTTATTTTTCTCAATCAGGGTTTTGATGACGGCTCCCGGATGGGCTGTCTTTGCGGTCAGCCGGATCTGTCCGGTCGGAAGCTGTTCTTCGTGGCTTTCCGGAATATCTTCTACTTTTTTCATCTCTGCCGCATCGGCGGTGATTGTCAGGTTTCCGTTGACACAGGTGAGTTCCAGCGACGGATCGTAGCCGAGAAAAGTGTATCTTCCCCACTGTTTTTTATCCTCCACGCTTTCGAGCATGTAGCAGTGGCTGCTGACGCCCTGCAGGACTTTCAGTGTTTCTACTGGTGTACGGATATCCGAATAAATTTCTCTGCTTACCGGGATTTTCCGAAAAGCTCCCGATGCGGCTGCTTTTGAAATTTCTTCTAACGTCATCTGTTTCATCTTGTTATCTCCTCTCCTTGTGTCTGCAAAGGCTGTCATCAACACTGGTCCTCAGAACCAATTTCTGATATACAAAAAACCGCCCCCGGCAAAGAATCACTTTGTTCTTTGCCAAGGGCGGGTATATTTTTATACTCGTGGTGCCACCTTGTTTTGCGATTGCTCACACGCTCTGCAGAATACGATCATATTCCTGGCAACTAACGTATGCCTGCACGTTACAGAATACTCAGACGGTTTCCCGCTTTTCCCTGTACCCTCCGTGGTCCATTTGCTGATCCGCTTTCTGTCCGGCTTCCACCTGCCCGGGCTCTCTGTGAGTGCGCTTCCAACGTTATCTCCACTTCATCGGTTTCGAAGTATTTATTTTTTTCTTATGGGCTGTATTATAGTTCCATTCTTTTTTGCTGTCAAGTAATTTTTTTGTTCTTTTTGTTCAAAGTCCGGTATTTTTATGATATTCCCGTGTCCACGCCGCAAGAGCTTCGTCCAGATCGCGCGGGAGCTCGACATGCATTGCCTCGGTGATCTGGCGGTCCATCTCCCGTCTCGTCTCGGCATCCACTTTCCGCTCGGTGCACATCTGCTCATAGGCGTCCTGTCCTTTGCTCATGTAGACCGCAAACAGCCAGCTCTTTAACGATGCTTTCGTGTGCAGCTCTTCATTTGCTTTCTGAAAGCACGTAAGTGCTTCATTCATCTGGAACAGACTTGCGTAGGCACAGCCCATGTTGTTGTAAATACTTCCGGTGAACTGGCTTCCCATGTTGGTTTCGTTTTCCTCGGTATCTTTCAGCGTTTCCTGGTAAACCTGGATCGCATTGATATATTTTTCGTGGTCAACAAGGTAGTCTCCCTTGATTTTTTTCCGCACAATCTCCGGCTGCTCCTCGAACCGTTTCAGGCGCTCATTCATCTCACGGAACTGATCGTGGGAAAGATAATTGATCTCCTTGAAGATCGGCAGGATAAACTCACCGATGTTCTTTTTCTCCTCCAGAAGGACGTAGAGACGCTGGTACAGTCTTCTTAAGTGGAGTTCTTCTTTCATCCACACCAGCAGCTGCTCGTTAATGATGGTCTCGTCCAGCAGATAGATGTTGTGGTACAGATAATAACACAGTTCCTCGATGGAATAAATATTTGTGCTGATGTTGGAAATATAATACGGATTTTTCGCCCGTTTGACCTGACATAAAATATAACCGCTCATCGTTTACACCTCCCCCATCGTCTCGTGCCAGATTTTGTGGCTTGCCGGGAACATATCGCCAAAACCTAAATCCTCTGCGGTGATCTGACACGTAACCGGAGAATCATACTCCAGACGCAGACGAATCCGTGTTGTCTTCGGCGGCCGTTTGGGCAGCCCGTCCAGCTTCATGGTATAGCGGTTTCGTTTTCCGCTTTCCATGGAGCTTACAACAAATTCCAGCTCCTCCGTTCCGTCGAGGATCAGTTCACATTCTTTTTCTGCTTCATACCAGTTCACACCGGCTGCAATCAGCGCATAGTATGCCGGAGAACCATTGATCGTCATCTCCATGCCGATGTTGTAGCGCACGAGGTCATTTCCGAGGAAGAGATAGCCCTTTAAGCGGCGCTCCTCCACTTTTTCGCGCGCGGAAAAGCAGGCGCCCTGTGCAAACAGGTTCGTTCCGCCGAAGATTCTTCTCTGGTTTTTCTTTAACTGACGCAGAGAGTTGTCGGCCCAGGCAAGGTCGAACTCCTCGCTCACCAGAAATACGCTGGAATAAATTTCATTCCCCATCGCTTCTCCCATCAGATGGCAGAAATCGCGGTCGCGCTCCATCGGCTCGATCGAAAGTGCGGCTTTTGGCCCCCGTTTTACGGTCACAGTTGCCGGCTTCGTTTTACGGCTGATGGAAAGTTCAGAAAACGATGCTTCCTCATCTTTCAGGAAAAACAGACCGACTTTACGGCTCCAGAGCTCCGGCTTCTGGTTCAGCACATGGCAGTAAAAGCTCTCGTCATGCTCCTGCAGGTAGGCTCTGCCGCGCGGCAGTCCGATTATCTTGTATGCTTCACGCACATTTTCCACAAATGGACGGGTCAGATGGCCCGTGGTGATCATCATCGCCTGGATCTGCTGGTCCGGGCGCTCGATGCCGATCATCTTCAGTGCTTCGCGAAGGAACGTGCCAAGGACCTCTCCCGGCGTGTAATCCCGGTTTTCGATCTGGCAGATGCGGGATCCCATGCAGATCTCGTACAGATTGTCCAGCCAGATGCCGTTTCCCGCGTGAGCAGATTTTTCTGCATCCGGTCCTGTTTTCCACGTTTCCTCATTCCGTTTTTTGGCAATGGCGGTCGGAAATTCCACCGCCTCTTCTCCTTCTTTTACCGGGATGGAGACGGCCGTATGGGTTCCCCTGTCATAGCAGCAGAACTGGGAATATTTCTCTCCAAAATCAAATCCTAAAATTAAATTTTTCTGTTCCATGTCGTATCCTCCTGCTGCTTCTTTTCATCCACAAGTGCAAAACAGTTCCGAACCAGAGCCTCCTGCTGCAGATACTTTTGGAATGCTTCTTCTGCTTTTTCCGAATCTCCTGCCGCGCGCGCTGCTTTCATCTGATTCAGAAGCTGGTACCGCGTCTTTCCTGCTTTTGGTTCGCCGGTCATGGAGACGGTTTTCACCTCTGTTTTTCCCTCGCCCTGACGGTTCGTAAAGGTCAGGTAATACTCCATTTTCTCGCCGTAGAACAGCAGAAACTCTTTCACAAAAATGCCCTGATACATATTGCGCATCGGTTCGCTCTTCCATGTTTCTTCGGCGTTTGTCCGGTAATGAATCGTCACCTTTGCCTCCGCTCTCTGGCGCTCCTCGATGAACATGCGGTCGCCGATCTGGAAGCCTTCGGTCAGGTGCTCCGGCAGATCCTTGTAGAAGGCAAAGCGGAGTCCCTGTTTCGTAAACGCCAGAAGCAGGGTATGCGCCTCTTTTTCTTCCTCCTCAGAAAGCTGCGGCTTCGTGGAAAGATGTTTCAGCATCGCAAAACGGCAGATCTCGTCCAGCTCCCAACCCTGTTTCCAGGCGCGGTCCAAGTAGTCAAACATCTGATCCGAAAGCGGTTTTCCGTCCATAAAATAGCCGATCGCAAGATACGTCAGGTATGCCAGAATGACATGCTCTTTTCCGCTCTGGCGGATGTAGCTCTCCAGCATTTCCTGCTCCCACTTCGGGTGGCTGCGCACAAAGACGGACCAGGTCAGAATGCGCTCCTCCAGCTTGTCGCTCTCCATCTGGAAGCCGCGGATTTTATCCCATAAACTGCACATATCCTCAATAGAACCGGTGAAATAATCTCTCAGATAGCACAATACAATTTCATCGTAGATGCCCTGTTTTACCACGTAGGATGCCAGATAGAGAAGCTCCTCGTCCTCTGTAAACTCTTTTTCCAGAATCATCGCATGCGCCAGACGGAAGAGACACGACACCGGGATCTTTTCGTAGCCGTACCGATCCGTCAGGGCAAAGGCGCGGCTGTAACAGCCGTAGCGTACCAGAAGCTCGATCGTAGAAATACGGTCCACCTTTGCGTAAGCGCTGTCCTCCAGCTCTGCAACAGCTGCCTCGGTCTCACGCTCATCCGGATGGGCAAGATAGTATTCCAGCAGTTTCTGACGCACTGTTTTCCGGTAAGCACTGGAAAATGCGCTCGTGCGCGCTGCCTGCTGATACCAAGCAAGATTTTCTGCGGTAAGCTGCATCTCCTCTTCCTGCTCCCCGCACAGGTGCAGCAGCAGACCCGGATTTTCAATGGCAAAACCGCCGCAGGCACAGGCAAGCTCTTCATCCGTAAATAATGGCTCTACGCGGCAGGTTTCTGTCACCGCATATCTTCTGCGCTGCTCATCTTCGAGAAGAATCCGCGCTTTTTTGCCGTACAGACGGATATAAGCACCCCGTTCCGTCATCGGATAGGACGTTTCGCCTGCCATCGCCGGATGGCAGACGATCACACGCGTGATTTTCGGATTTTCACACGTTACATGATGGGTAAACAGCACATTTGCGATCGCTTTTGCGCTGTCGGGATCTTCCGGTTTTTTCAGAAAAGTCCGGTACAGTGCGGCGTATTCGCGGTTCATGCGGCCTTTCTGGATCTGTCTTGCCGTGAAAACCTCCATCGCCGGGCGGTAGCTCTGGAATGTATGGCGGTCTTTTTCGCGGTTTTTGATCACGTTGGCGTAGATCAGCGCTTTCTTCTGGCCTGCCAGTGTGTTGCTGTAGGAGAAATACATCCGGATGACCTGCGGAAGGACCTCGTCGAACGACGCATCCATCGTTTCGATATAGTACTCGTACAGGCGCGTGATGCGGATGTTCCGCTCCACGGCTTTTGCATACCACGGGAAATATTCCTTCCGCACCGGGCGGCCCTTCATCACCAGTTTGCAGATGGCTTCGAGCACTTCATCGGATGGAAAACGCTCATAGCCCGCAGTCAGAATCTGATAGACATTCTCATCGAACGTTTTCATCGTCTCTGTAAGATAAGCGGCCCGTTTTAACAGTTCCCCGCTTAAAATGCCTTCTTTCTGCGCAAATTTCAGCACCTGAACGGTGAACGGCGAAATCCGGCGGAGCTGTCCCTCCTGGCGGAGATAGAGCTGTGCCGCATCCAGATACAGAAGCGGGCTCTTGCACCCGCACTCATAGCAAAGTTCCATCGCGTAGAGCTGACGGGTCAGCGACTGCTGCCAGGAATCGTCGGCATCAATGGCAAGCTTTAACAGAAAATAGCTTGCACTCTCCTGCCGCATCAGTGTTCCAAGGCGTGATACCAGCCCGGTATGGCCCACTTCCATTTTCAGCTTCCATGCCAGATACAGGTACGCTCCTTTTTTCTCCGCGGTGTCCAGCAGTTCCTGATGCTCTTTTACGTAAGAAAGCGTTTCTCTTGCTTTTCCGGTTTCCTCATGGCTCTCGTACAGCCATGCTTTTCCCAGCGTCACCCACGCCATGTCTCCGCCGGCTTTTTCGAACTGCTCGATGGCCTCCCAGGTGTCCTGATACCAGGTACGGTAGTCGCGTTTATGGACTGCCAGATCGAGATAGCCGCGCGCGATGGCAGTTATCTGACGGTCGCGCTCCGTATTTTTCCTGCTGGTCACATGCTTTTCGCTGTTTGTCACTTCCAGTTCAAAGCGAAGCTCCTGTTTTCCCTGACGCACCGTAATTCTGCCGTAATGGCGGCCGTTTCCGATTTTCTCCTGATGGATAATGTATTCCACACCGTAGACGCTTCCGATGAAATCTTCTGAAGTGACGACTTTCTTTTCCACTTCCAGAAAGTCTCCCTGCACCTCGATTTCCATGCGGACGTAGCCCCAGGTATTTTTATACAGATACAGTGTTTCCTTGCGCGGCTGGTCCACGGTAAGCACAGTTTTCTCCGGCTGTTCCGCCGAAAGCAGCACCGGCTCTTTCTGACCGAGGGCAACCAGAAATTCCTCCAGATGCTGAAATGTCACCGGCTTGTGGGACAGTCCCTGATAAAGTGCCATCTGCCCCGGTGCCTCTTTCTGAAGAAGACGTGCAAACTCTTTTTTTACAAAGAAGCGGTACGCTGCGCCGAAATCATGGCT
This sequence comes from Fusicatenibacter saccharivorans, assembly GCF_027667425.1. Lineage (NCBI taxonomy): Bacteria > Bacillati > Bacillota > Clostridia > Lachnospirales > Lachnospiraceae > Fusicatenibacter > Fusicatenibacter saccharivorans. The sequence continues at coordinate 177,702 of NZ_JAQEGR010000007.1, read as the reverse complement.
TGCCAGATGCACAAAATCTGCCAGGGAATGAATCTCCTGCCCGGAAATGTTCATTGTCTTTCCCGCAATCGAGACGTGTACCCGCACGCAGCGTTCCTCCAGATTGCTGCTGACGGTGATGTTTCCACAGATTTCATCGCCTGCTTTTAATCCGCTGGTATCCACGCCGTACTCAATCGTACTCGCCGTTCCCTGGAACTGATTTTTCGCCAGAACGATTCTCTGATGATCTGTGGTCACAATTCCTTTTACTCTTCTCCCGTCTTCCGCTCCGATATTCAGCTCTCCGCGGAAATTCTGCCCCTCGTCCAGCGTCAGGGCCACCTCCGTCTCGGACAGCAGCAGATGGGGAACCTCATATTCAAATCTGCCGTTCAGCAGTTGTTCCAATCTTCTTCTCAATGTTTTTCACCTTATTTTATCTAAATCGTTTTCGTTCTTTTCCACAACGTCTGATTATACCCCAAGACGCACGGGATTGCAACGGAAAGGGGACGCTCCTTTTAATAGTCGAACAGCGAAAACTGGTTGCTTTCGGGCAGATCTCCGAAGACACCGAGGTCCGCCATAAAGTCGATAATCGTCTTGCTGACCTTGGTGCGGTCGCGGAAATCATCTTTCGAGAGGAATTTTCCGTTTCGTGCCGCAAGGACAACGGCGTCGGCCGCCTTGTCGCCCAGACCCTCGATCGAGTCGAGCGCCGGCATCAGATGTTTGTCATCGTAGACCTGGAAGCGGTGCGCCTGTGCCTTATAGAGGTCCACCGGCACGAAATCGAAGCCGCGGGCGTACATTTCCTGGACAATCTTCATATCCTTGACGGTTGCCTGCTCCTTCTGAGTCAGCGTGTCTTTCCGTTTTTCGTAATCTTTCATATAATATTCCAGCCGGTCGCGTCCCATGCACATGAGCTCGTAGGAAAATGCGGACGCACGAATGGAGAAGTACGCCGCATAGTACGCCAGCGGATAGAAAATTTTATAGTAAGCGATGCGGTACGCCATCATGACGTACGCCGCCGCGTGGGCTTTCGGGAACATGTACTTGATCTTTTTACATGACCAGATGTACCAGTCCGGCACATCGTGGGCCTTCATCTCCTCTTCCCACTCCGGTTTTAAGCCCTTTCCTTTTCGCACACTCTCCATGATCGTAAAGGAAAGCTCACTTTCGAGTCCCTTGTCGATCAGGTAGATCATGATATCGTCCCGGGTACAGATGGCGGTGGAAATCGTCGCCTTGCCCTCCTCGATCAGGGTCTGCGCATTGCCGAGCCATACGTCGGTTCCGTGCGACAGACCGGAGATACGGATCAGGTCAGAGAACGACTGCGGCTTCGTGTCCAGAAGCATCTGGATAACGAAATCGGTACCGAACTCCGGCACGCCAAGACATCCAAGCGGGCAGCCGCCGATGTCCTCCGGCTTGATGCCAAGCGCCTCGGTGCTCTTGAACAGCGACATGACCTCCGGGTTATCGAGCGGAATCGTCTGCGCATCAAGGTGCGTGATATCCTCGAGCATACGGATCATGGTCGGATCATCGTGTCCGAGAATGTCGAGCTTTAAGAGGTTGGCATCAATGGAGTGGTAATCGAAATGGGTCGTAATGATGTCGGTTGTCATATCGTTCGCCGGATGCTGCACCGGGGTGAAGGAGTTGATATCCTCACCGAACGGCAGAACGATGATACCGCCCGGGTGCTGGCCGGTGGTACGGCGGATGCCGGTGCATCCTTCCACGATACGGTCGATCTCGCAGTTCCGTTTGTGCTGGCCACGCTCTTCGTAATAGTTCTTCACGTAACCGAACGCTGTTTTATCCGCCAGCGTACCGATGGTTCCCGCACGGAACGTCTGACCGGCGCCGAAAATAACCTCTGTGTATTTGTGCGCCTTACTCTGGTAATCACCGGAGAAGTTCAGGTCGATATCCGGCTCTTTGTTTCCCTTGAATCCAAGGAACGTCTCGAACGGAATATCAAATCCCGCTTTTTTCAGCGGCTTGCCACAGTTCGGGCAGACGGCGTCCGGCATATCGCATCCGGCACGGCCGACGTACTCTTTGACGCGCGGCGAATCGAACTCGCTGTAATGGCACGACTCGCAGTAGTAATGCGGGCTCAACGGGTTTACCTCCGTGATTCCCGCCATCGTCGCAACGAACGAGGAACCGACGGAACCACGCGATCCTACGAGATAGCCGTCCTCGTTCGACTTCCACACTAGTTTCTGTGCGATGATGTACATAACGGCATATCCGTTGGAAATAATGGAGTTCAGCTCCCGTTCGAGGCGCGCGGAAACGATCTCCGGCAGCTCCTCGCCGTAGATTTCATGCGCGCGGTCGTAACAGATTCTCCGCAGTGTCTTGTCGGAATCCTCGATGACCGGCGGGAATTTTCCGGCACGGATCGGGGAGATTTTCTCGACAAGGTCGGAGATTTTGCGCGGATTGGTGATGACGACCTCCTCCGCTTTCTCACTTCCGAGATACGAAAACTCTTCAAGCATCTCCTCGGTAGTGCGCAGGAACAGCGGTGCCTGCTCATCCGCGTCGTCAAAACCTTTTCCGGTCATGATGATGCGGCGGTAGATCTCGTCCTGCGGATCCATGAAGTGGACGTCGCACGTTGCCACAACAGGCTTATGGAACTGCTCGCCAAGTTTGACGATGCGCCTGTTGATCTCCTTTAAATCCTCCTCGCTCTCTACGGCAGAAACGTCCTCTTTTTTGATCATGAACGCGTTGTTGCCGATCGGCTGGATTTCCAGATAATCGTAGAAGTCCACGAGACGCGCAATCGCCGCATCCGGTTCACCGCGCAGGATTGCCTGGTAGAGTTCGCCCGCCTCGCAGGCAGATCCGATCATCAGACCGTCCTGGTATTTCAGGTAGACGCTCTTTGGCAGCTTCGGCCGGCGGTTGTAGTATTTCAGGTGGGATTCCGACACGAGGCGGTACAGATTGACACGTCCCGTCTCGTTCTTTGCCAGAATGATCGCATGGTACGATGGAAGCTTGCGCACAGCCTCCTCCGATACTTTTCCCTGCGCATTCAGGTCATCCAGAGTCAGAATATTGCGCTCCTCCAGCATTTTTACGAATTTCACGAAAATTTCCGCCGTACAGCCGGCATCGTCCACCGCACGGTGATGGTTTTCCAACGATACGCCGACCGCCTTCGCAACGGTATCCAGCTTGAAACGGTTCAGGCCCGGCAGCAGGAAACGCGCCATGGCGACGGTGTCCGCCGTTGTAAATTCCCGCTCGATCCCCTGCAGGACGCAGTTGTGCTCGATAAAGCTCATATCGAACGAAGCATTGTGGGCAACCATAACGGCTCCCTCACTGAACTCCAGGAATTTCGGCAGCACCGTTTCGATGTCCGGCGCGTCAAGAACCATGTTGTCGTTGATGCCGGTCAGATTCTCAATCCGGAACGGGATCGGGACTTTCGGATTGACGAAGGTGGAAAACTTATCGACAATCGCTCCGTTTTCCACACGCACGGCACCGATCTCAATGATTTTGTTGACAACCGGGGAAAATCCCGTCGTCTCGATATCGAAAACAACGTAGCTTCCGTGGATGTCCTGTCCTTTGCTGTTGACAACGATATCTTTCAAGTCGTCGACGAGATAAGCCTCCATGCCGTAGATGACCTTGAACGGAGCCGAAACTTTTTTCAGCTCATCTTTTGTCGCATCCGGGTGCTCTGCCTGGTATTTTTTCCGGTAAGCGCCGTCGATCGCCTCGATCGCATGGTTTGCCTCCGGGAAGGACTGCACCACGCCGTGATCGGTGATCGCGATCGCCGGATGGCCCCACTCGTAGGCACGCTGTACCAGACGGGCAGCATCGGTGACACCGTCCATATCGCTCATCTTTGTATGGCAGTGCAGCTCCACACGCTTCACCGGACTCGTATCCTGACGGCCGGTACGGAAATCGGTGATCTTCTTGATGCCCCAGACAGACATAACCGTCAGATCGTGGTCAAATGCATCAACCGTCGTTTTTCCTTTTACTTTAATGAACGCGCCTTTTTTGATCGCATCCTTTAATTCCGGCACTTCCGCGTTCTGGACGAAAATCTTGACGCCGATGGTATCCGTAAAGTCGGTGATCGTGAACATGAAAATCGTACGCTCATTCCGGATTTCGCGCATATCCACACTCTGGACTCTTCCTCGGATGACAACATCACCGATCTCATCGCCGATTTTCAGAATCTCCACGCTCTCATCCTCGAAATCTCTTCCGTACAGCACATCCGGATTGGAGGATTTGCGCGGCTGATTGTCCGCATTCCGGCCGAAACTGCCCTTGCCTTTTTTGAAGGAACCGCGTCCGCCGCCGGAAAAACCTTTTCCCCTTCCGCCGTCTGCTGCTTTTTCTTTTTTCGCCTCGCCGTCCTTGGCTGCTGCGGCTGCTTTTGGCTGTTCGCCTGCTGCTTCCGCCTGCTCTTCCATCCGGTTCTGCTCTTTTTCGCCGAGCATCTCACCGTAATGGGTATGCGCCAGAACGTGGCGCACTTCCTCCCGGATGCGGAGCTCGGAATTTCTCATGGCGCGGCTCTCGCCCTCCGGCTTTCTCATCTCGGTTTCCACGATCAGGTCGAAGCCGCACCGCTCACAGAAGATTTTCTCGAGAATGTGGACCAGCTCCTCCTCGCGCTCCTTTGCCACAACGGAATCCACGAGCACCAGGTGCATTTTGTTCGTCTCCGGGAAGGTAATCTCGGCAGTCGAAAACAGATGATTCAGAAAGACACTGTGGTTTTTCAGCTCGAGCAGGATACTCGGACGGTACACCTCCAGAAAGTTTTCCGGCGTATACTGGCGCGACAGATAGAACCGCTCAATAATCTTCACGCGCAGCGGCACGTTGGAAAAGAGCTGCTCCTCGATCTGGCGCTCCAGCTGATAAATATATTTTTTGTGAATCCACTGATGGCTGACCACATAGATCCGCAGCAGATCTTTTTTCTTATTGATCGATACCCGCGAAACCTCCACGGTATCGAGAAGCTCTGCCATGCCCCCTTCGATTCTCAAATCCGGAAATACTTCCTGAAACTGTTTTTCCATTCCTATTCCTGCTTTCTTTTCTACTTGCCCCAGTGATCCAGCTCGTCCTTTAAGACGGACAGCAGCTCGCTCTCCGGTACTTTTTTCACGATTTCACCTTTTTTAATTAAAATGCCGACGCCTTTTCCGCCTGCAACACCAAGATCCGCCTCTTTTGCCTCGCCCGGTCCGTTGACCACGCAGCCCATGACGGCAACCTTGATATCAAGATCGTAGCCCTGCACCAGTGTTTCCACCTGGTTTGCCAGTCCGATCAGATCAATCTGGGTCCGTCCGCAGGTCGGACACGATACGACCTCAATGCCGCCTTTTCGAAGTCCCAGGGTCTTTAAGATCCGTTTTGCGGATTTGATTTCCTCGAGCGGATCGCCGGTCAGGGAAACACGGATCGTATCTCCGATGCCCTGATATAAAATAATACCGAGCCCCACTGCCGATTTGATGTTGCCGGAATACAGCGTTCCCGCCTCCGTAATGCCGACATGAAGCGGATGATCCGTCTGGTTCGTGATCAGCTCATGCGCTTTTGCACACATCATCACATCAGACGATTTGATGCTGATGACGAGATTGTCATAGCCCATCTCCTCAATGATCCGCACTTTGTCGAGCGCGCTCTCCACCAGGCCCTCTGCCGTTACGCCGTTGTATTTTTCCACCAGCTCTTTTTCGAGTGAACCGCTGTTGACGCCGACGCGGATCGGAATCTGGCGTTCTTTTGCTGCATCTACAACCGCCTGGATCCGGTCGCGGCTGCCGATGTTGCCCGGGTTGATGCGGATTTTATCGGCTCCGTTTTCGATCGCGGCGATCGCCAATCGATAGTCAAAATGAATATCTGCTACAAGCGGAATCGAGATCTGCTTTTTGATCTCGGACAGCGCCTTGGCTGCCTCCATGGTCGGGACGGCGCATCGGATAATGTCACATCCGGCTTCCGTGAGCGCCTGGATCTGCTTTACGGTTGCCTCCACATCTTCTGTTTTGGTATTCGTCATAGACTGGATCAGAATCGGATTTCCGCCTCCGATGACCCGGTCGCCGATTTTCACAACTCGTGTATTTGCTCTGCTCATTGTCTTTCCTCCATTTATTTTCTCCGTGATGGCATAAAAATCTTATTTTATTATAAGACAATTTTTTCTCCGGCACAACCATCTTTTCTCTTGCAATTTTTTCCCAAATTTTCTATAATGCTAGGAGTGATTTTTTTATTCAACTGGAAAGGAAGACATACAAACGATGAAAAAGATGATCCTCGTAACCTCGCCGCCGGCGTGCGGAAAGACATACATTTCAAAACAGCTCGCCAAGGAGCTGAAACACGTTGTTTATCTCGACAAGGATACGGTCATTCCGCTGTCGAACCGCGTTTTCAAAGCGGGCGGACAGGAAATCAACCGCAGTTCTGATTTCTTCGAGGAGAATATCCGCGATTATGAATATGAAGTAACGGTCAATTTCGGACTGGAAGCACTCGAGTATGACAATATTGTGCTGATCAACGCACCATTCACACGCGAAGTGCATGATGAGAAGTTCCTGAAAGACTTCTCCAAAAAGCTCGCTGACCATGGGGCAAAGCTTGTTGTGATCTGGGTTGTCACAAAACCGGAGATCTGCCACCAGCGCATGATCGACCGCAACTCCGTGCGCGATACGTGGAAGCTGGAGCACTGGGATGAATATGTGAAAACGATCGACTACTCCATCCCGGAAGCACTGAAGAAAATGAGCAGCTGCCTCGATCTGATGCTGTTCTACAATTCTTCGGATGAAGAATATCAGAAATCCATGGAGATGGTTATCTCCCGTCTCGAAGACGAATAACGACTAAACGAAAAAAGAGAATTTTGCCGGACCTCATTTTTACAGTCTGCAAAATTCTCTTTTTATTTATAGAAACTATTTTCACATCCGATACAAAAGATAATCCGCCGCTGCCGCCCACAGCACCCAGGAAACGCAGAGAACTGCGAACACACTCTTATATCCGAGTACGGCAAAGTGGACGCGCCATTTTTCCTTCTGCGTGAATTTCTCCGGGTTTTTGCCTTTTACCATCAGCATTCCGGCGATCACGAACATGCCGAGGGCCGCGATCAGCAGCAAGCCGTCTTTCGCCGCCTCAAGGGCAGCGCGGAACGTGAATCCCCCAAAGAGGAATCCTCCCAGCAGCAGCACAGCTGCCGCAGCGCCGCCGGAGAGCAGGCCGATTGTAAATGCTCTGCCGAGATCACAGCAGATGTTCTTTATCTTTTCCATGTTTTACAATTCCTTATTTTCTTCTAACGCATCACAGAAATGACATGCCACAAAGTGATTGTTGCCCACGTCTTTTAATTCCGGCATCTGCTGTCGGCAGATGTCTTTTGCGTACTTGCATCTTCCCTGGAATTTGCAGCCCGGCTTCGTGTTGATCGGGCTCGGCACCTCGCCTTCGAGGCGGATTTTTTTGCGGTCGCGCTCTGCCTCTACTTTCGGGTCCGGAATCGGAATCGCGGAGAGCAGTGCCTGTGTGTACGGGTGGCGCGGGTTGGCGTACAGCTCCTCGGATGTCGTCAGCTCGACGAGCGTTCCCAGATACAGAACCGCCACACGGTCGGAAATATGTTTGACCATCGACAGATCATGGGCAACGAAAAGATAGGTCAGTCCCATCTTTTTCTGCAGATCCACAAGAAGATTGACGATCTGTGCCTGGATCGAAACATCGAGTGCGGAGATCGGCTCATCGAGAACGATGAACTCCGGCTGCACGGCAAGCGCACGCGCAATACCGATTCGCTGGCGCTGTCCGCCGGAAAACTCGTGCACAAAACGGTTCGCATGCTCGCGGTTCAGTCCGACCAGTTCCAGATATTTGTAGATCATCTCCTGGCGCTCTTTTTTATTCTTCGCCAGATGATGGATATCGATTCCCTCGCCGATGATATCGGCAACTGTCATACGCGGGTCAAGCGATCCATACGGATCCTGAAAGACCATCTGTACCTGTTTTTTGAAGGCAAACCGCTCTTTTCCGTTTAACGCATGGACATCGGTTCCCTTGTAGAGCACCTGTCCGTCGGTCTTGTCATACAGGCCGATGCAGGTACGGCCGCATGTTGTCTTTCCACATCCGGACTCGCCAACCATTCCAAGTGTCTCACCCTTGTAAATTTCGAAGGAGACATCATCCACGGCCTTTAAGGTCGCATGGTTTCCGACCTGAAAATATTTTTTCAGATGGGAAACGGAAAAAAGCACTTCTTTTTCGTTATTTTCCATTACAATTCTCCTCCTTCCAGATTTGGCATTTCTACTTTTGGTGCCATCGGGTGATGGAGCCAGCAGGCAGCCTTATGCTCGCCGCCGAATTCCGTTGCCTCCGGCATCTCTTCCTTACAAATCGGCATACAGTAGCTGCACCGCGTGCAGAACGGACATCCGACCGGCGGGTTTAAAAGATCCGGCGGAGTTCCCGGAATTGTCGCGAGTTCCTGCTTGTTTTTCAGATCCAGACGCGGTACGGAACGGATCAGCGCCCAGGTGTACGGGTGACGCGGACGATAGAAAATATCCTCACACGTTCCGCTCTCCACGATAATACCGGAATACATGACCGCAATCTTCTGTGCGATATTTGCCACAACACCAAGATCATGTGTGATCATGATGACGGACGTCTGATTTTTCTTCTGCAGATTTTTGATAATATCGAGAATCTGTCCCTGAATTGTCACATCGAGCGCGGTCGTCGGCTCGTCACAGATCAGAATTTTCGGATCGCAGGCAAATGCAATCGCGATCATAACACGCTGACGCATACCGCCGGAAAATTCGTGCGGATACTGTCTGACACGTTTTTCCGGCTCCGGGATGCCGACCATGCGCAGCATCTCGACAGCCTCCTTTGCCGCTTCCTGTTTTGTCATGTTTTTATGGCCCATCAGATTTTCCATAATCTGTTTTCCGACACGCATCGTTGGATTTAAGGAAGCCAGCGCATCCTGGAAAATGATTGCACACTCGCCGCCTTTGTAATGCTGCCACTGTTTTTTGTTGTATTTCAGAATATTCTCTCCATGATAGAGAATTTCACTGTTCTCTTTAATCTCACCCTGCGGGGCCTTGATGAGGCCCATGATGGATTTCGCCGTTACAGATTTTCCGCAGCCGGATTCGCCCACAATTGCGAGCGCCTGACCTTTCTCGAGAGAAAACTGTACACCGCGGACTGCCTTTACTTCACCGGCATAGGTGTGATAAGAGACTCTTAAGTTTTTTACTTCCAGAATCGGATTGTTTTGTTCGTTCATATCGTTATCTCCCACTTATTACTGGCGAAGTCTCGGATCCAGGGCATCGCGCAGGCCGTCTCCCAGAAGGTTGAATGCCATAACGATGATACAGAGCACGAGACATGGGAACAGAAGCTGTGACGGATAGAAATCCATGTTCTGCTGTCCCATCGAAATCAGGACACCAAGGCTGATCGATGGTGCCTTGAGGCCGATGCCGAGGAAGCTAAGACCTGCCTCCGTAAAAATAAACATCGGGATTGCCGTCGCCGTATCCAGAATCAGGATACCCAGCATATTCGGTACATAGTGTTTTAAGATGATGCGGAGCGGTTTTGCACCGAGCACCTCCGCCGCGTAAACGTATTCCGTCTCACGGAGCTGTTTGATCATACCGCGCACCTGACGTGCCGTGTTACACCATGCGGTGACACTAAGCGCGACCAGAAGTGCAAACAGGTTATTTCCAAGAATCATCATGATCAGAATCGTAAGAAGCAGAGACGGAATCGAGTTGATAACCTCGATGATCCGCATCAGAACCTCATCGACCCAGCCGCCGAAATGTGCCATCAGCGCGCCATATACCGTTCCAATGATGAGTTTGATTGCCGTTGCAACGATCGCGATGATCAGTGATGCCCGCGCGCCGACCCAGACTCTTGAGAAGAGGTCACGTCCCAGGTTGTCGGTTCCAAACCAGTATTTTGACGATACGCCCTGGTTTTTCTCGGCGATATTCATGGATACATAATCATATCCTTTGATATGCGGTCCGATGATGACCATGACAAGCAGAATGCCGAGCACAACAAGAGATCCCATTGCGATCGGATTTTTGCGGAGCCGTCTCCAGGCGTCCTGCCAGTAGGAAATGGTCGGGCGGTCAATCCGGTTCGCATCTTCCTCGGTGTATCCTATTACTTTAAATTTTTCCGGTGTTAATGCTGCCATAATATCCTCCTTATCTGCTCTTTCCTGTCAGACTGATTCTCGGGTCAACGACCACGTACAGCAGGTCCGTGATAAAGAGAACACCGATGTAAAGTGCTGCGATAATAACCGTCTCTCCCATGATAATGGAAAGATCCTGGTTATTGACCGCCGTCACATAATACTGTCCGATTCCCGGGATGGAAAAGATGCTCTCGATGAAGAAGGAGCCTGTGATACACATGGCAACCGACATCGGAAGCTGTGTGATAACCGGGATAAACGAGTTCCGAAGGATATGGCGGCGGATAATCTGTCCGCGGCTTAAGCCCTTCGATTCAGCAGTCAGCACGTAATCCTGATTGATCACATCGAGCATCGATGTTTTCAGCAGACGCGCATACGTTGCGATATAAGAAAAGCATCCTGTCAGGGTCGGAAGAATTGTATATTCCCATCCGCCGAACCACAGATCCTTTCCTGCAGGCCAGCCGATCGTCGGCAGAACCTTCAGGTTACCTGCGAAAATTTTCTGAAGCATCAGACCAAAGATCAGGTTCGGAATGGAAATCAAGAGGACCGACAGGGCGATCACCATATAGTCCCAGAAGCTTCCCCTCCTCATTGCCGCAAGAATTCCAAGCAGCAGACCGATCGTGATACCGACCAGCACCTGCTGGATACCAAGGCGGGCGGATACCGGAAGACGGTCATGAATCAGCTTCTGTACCGTCTGTCCCGCATAAACAACAGATTCCCCGAACTCTCCCTTGCAGATTCCCTTCATTGTGATCACATAGCGCTCCATCATCGGCTTGTCGAGGCCGTAGCGCTTATAGAGGTTTTCCTTTACGGTCGGCGAGAGCTTGCTCGCACGCTCCGTCAGCGGATCTCCCGGAACCGCTTCCAGAAGGAAAAACGTGGCCGTTGCAATCAGAAACAGTGTGATCAGCATTTCCGCGAAACGGCGCAGTAAATATTTTGGCATAAAAATCCTCTCCCTGTCCGGTCTTTTCCGACCGGAATTTTATTATGATAGCGAAAGAAGAGCCTATTGTTTCATAAGCCCTTCTTCCCTCATTTCTTCTGTTTTGCTGCTTTTTTTATTTCTCTACAGTTGCTCTGTAAAGCTCCTGGCTTGCGCCGAAGGAGGATGTGTAGAAATCTTTTACCCAGTTCTGATAATAGTAATGTTTATCAGAGTAGTACAGCGGTGCAACACCACAATCCTGTGCAACCAGCAGATCTTCCAGCTTCTGGTAAATCTCAAGGCGTTTTGCGTTGTCGTTCTCTCCGGTCAGAGAATCGATCAGGCTGTCGTACTCGCTGTTGCTATAGAGGCCGTAGGAATCATAAACGCCTGTCTTCATGACGTTCAGGAAATCCAGCGGATCGTTGTAATCGCTGAACCATCCGCCTACGAAGATATCGTAGTTCTTGTTATCGCGCTCATTTGCAAACATCTGGTAATCACCAACGGTGTTCAGCTCTACCTTTACGCCCAGATTCTGGGAAATGGACTGCTGCAGGTACTCTCTCTCGAGCTGATTCTCGGTAGCAGAACCCTGGGACAGCAGTGTAATGGTGATGTCTTCCGGTTTGTCGGTGATACCAAGCTCATCAAGGCCTTTCTGGAACAGTGCTTTTAACTTGTCTGCATCTCCTGCATACTGCTCATATTCCTCTTTCATGGTCTCCGACGCCTGCTTGCGGTAGGAAGTTCCGTCGAGCGTGATCGCCGGGGAAACGAAGCCGTAAGCTGCGGTGTATCTTCCGTAAACAGCTGATACCATCTCCTCACGGTTGATGGAGTAGGAAATTGCCTTGCGGATGTTTACGTTTTTCATCAGACCGGATTTTCCGCCCTCAGACTGCTCGTAGCACAGAACCATAGTTCCCGGGTACTCGGTGGTCATGGTCTGCATATTGCCTGCTTCTACTTCTTTGTCATATTTTGCAATATAATCGCCTGCTGCATCGAAAACGTCCAGCTGTCCGTTATCGAACATGGTTGCTGCTGTTGCGTTCTCTGCTACACAGTACCAGTTTACCTGATTCAGTTTTACGTTGTCCTTATCCCAGTACTGGTCATTCTTCACCCATGTCATGGAGTTATCTTCTACCAGGTTTGTCATGGCAAACGGTCCGTTGTAGACACATTTTGTCCAGTCTTTTCCCCACTGGTCTCCGGCTGCCTCTGCGACATCCTGACGGGTCGGGTAAAGCGGAGTTGCTACCAGCTTGGACTGGAAGGTCGGATCCGCTACCTTTAAGGTAACCTCGAAGGTGTAATCGTCAACTGCTTTGATTCCGATATCATCGGCAGAACCCTGTCCGTTATAATACTCCTCTGCTCCTACTACGTTGAACAGGAAGAAAGAATAGGAATAGCCGTATTCCGGATTTAACAGACGTTTCCATCCGTACTCATAATCTGCTGCGGTAACCGGCTGTCCGTCGGACCATTTTGCATCCTTTCTCAGATGGAAGGTATAAACCAGTCCGTCGTCGGATACGTCCATGGATTCTGCACCGGCGTACTCGAAACGGTCTCCGTTCTCATCTGCTACGTCACGCATCAGGCCTTCGTAGCACTCTGCCATCATCCAGCGCCATCCCATATCCTGTACATCGAAGTTGTTTCCAAAGGATACCGCGCGAAGATTGATCTGTCCGTCCACTTCACCTGCAGTCTCCGGTGCTGCAGAATCCGCTGCTCCAGTACTGGTCGATGCCGCTGTAGCATTGTCAGCAGTTGCTACCTGTGTCTCTCCGCTGCTTCCGCATCCGGCCAGAAGACCGGCTGCCATGCATCCTGCCAAAAGCAGAGAAACGACTTTGTTTCTTTTTCTCATTGATGTTCCTCCTTTGTTTTCCGCAGACCCTCCCCGGCTGATCCGGCTATGTCTGCACACGGGCCATTGTTTTTCATATAATTATCCTGAATTTTTTCTCTTATTCGGACAATAGCACGAAATAATACCTTGTTTTTTCACTTTTTTCACGTGATTTTAGCCCAACTTTTATCAGAATATCGAAAAATATCTTTTTTGTCAATCTTTTTTCCTACACATTTTGTATTTTTTAAGTGCGCAGCAATTCGGTATCAAAAGGAAAAGAAGGAGGCTGCCGTCGCACACAGCATTCTCCTTCTTCTTTTTCTTGCTTTTTCTTGCTTTTTCTTGCTTTTTCTTGCTTTTTCTTTCTTTTTCTTGCTTTTTCTTGCTTCTTCTTTTTCTTTGCTTTTTCTCTTTTATTCCGCTTTTGCATCCATCTGCCGCAGGCTGTGGATCAGCTCCTCACAGATCTCCAGCTCGCTCTTTCCGTCCGTCTCGATGATAATGTCGGCTGCGGCCTCATATTTCTCACGGCGCTTGCTCATCAGATCTGCGATAAACGGAACGGTTTTGTTGTTCTCGATCAGCGGTCTGTCGTGGCTGTCTTTGACACGGTCTAAAATCGTCTCCGGCTTTGCAGTCAGAAGAACAACGCGGCCGTTCTTTTTCATCTCCGCAACGTTGCACTCACGCATCGGAGTTCCGCCGCCGCACGAAATGACAACGTTTGTTCTCGACTGCATTTCAATCAGAAGATTCGTCTCGCAGTCACGGAAATACTGTTCGCCGTAAGTCTCAAAAATATCGGAGATGCTCATACCGGCACGCTCTGCGATGATCTGATCCATCTCGATGATATCCATGGCAAACACGGTTTTGAGATAATCGGAAATGGTGCTCTTTCCGGCTCCCATGAAGCCAATCAGTACAATATTATAATTGAACAGCTTTCTTGCCTGAATCTTTTTACTGTTTCTTGTGATGCTCTCGAAAACATCCGCCACTTCGTTTTTATGGCGTTTTTCCTGCATCCGGCGTTCCAGCCATTCCTTCTGTTTTGCTTCCTGCTCCGGCTGGAGAATCGGCACGTTATTTGCTTCTTTATATACCATAATGTCCTCGACAATACGGTTTCTCATCAGCAGCGCATCCAGAATAATCTCATCGCACTGTCCAAGGCTCTCTCGTAATACTTCCAACTGATTCATGATATTTATCCTTTCCAGACTTGTGTGTACTTGTTCGCACAGCCCTCTTCCGGTATTTTTGTCGTATTTTTTGACATTTTCTGTTATTATAGCAGTTGTCCTCCGGAATCACAACAAAAATTTGCACAAAGGTGCGAAAAGCCCATGGAATCTTTTCAGAAATCCATGGGTTTTGGTATATTTTTATTTAAGATCGTCTTTCGAATCCGCATGATACCTGTTCTCCCAGGCATCTTCTGTGGATAACTTCTCATCAGAGTTCAGAAAACTCAGCTCTGCCCCCCCCCGATTTCAGATTTTTTTTCAGCTTTTCAATCTGAATCGAAGTCTGTTTTTCTTCGGATATGGTGTTCAGCTCCTCGCAGATGGCATCTTTGATATCGAGCAGACACTCGAGCATCAGCGGGCTGAAGGCACCGCACTCGCCGTTCAGGATCATCTCGATGGCTTTCTCGTGCGTGTATGCCGATTTGTAGACACGCTCGCTTGTCAGCGCATCGTAAACATCGGCAATCGATACAACCTGGGCTGCAATCGGGATCTCCTCACCTTTTAAGCCGTCCGGGTAACCCTTTCCGTCGTACCGCTCATGATGCCAGCGACAGATCTGGTACGCAATCTGTACCAGCTTCTCGTCCTGATACAGTTCCAGGCTCTTCAGCATGGACGCTCCGATCAGGGTATGTTTCTTCATCTCCTCGAACTCTTCTTTCGTCAGCCTTCCCGGCTTATTTAAAATGTTCTCGTCAATGCCCATCTTTCCGATATCGTGCAGCGCGGATGCCGTTGTGATCATCAGCTGATCGGACCAGCTTAAGTGGTAGCGGTCTGTCTTCTGTACCAGACGCTCGAGGAGCATACTGGTCAGAACGTTGATGTGGTGGACATGAAGTCCGCTCTCGCCATTCCGGAATTCCATGATATGACTCAGGATACTGATCATCATCTGATTGTTTTTCTCTTTTTCGTAAATCTGCTCGGTGACGAGCGTCACGAGACGGCGCTGTTTTGCATATAATTTGATCGTATTGAAGACACGCTGGTAAACAACTTTTGCATCAAACGGACGACTGATATAATCGGATACGCCCTGCTCATACGCACGGCGCACAAATGTGGTGGAATCCTCGCTCGATATCATGATGACCGGAACCTCTTCGATCCAGTGGTTGCGGTTCATGTAGTCAAGCACTCCGAAACCGTCCATGCCCGGCATGACGATATCCAGAAGGATCAGCGCAAGGCCTGTTCCGTATTCTTCCAGCAGACGCAGGCACTCTTCGCCGGTGGAAGCCTCGATGATATCGTATTCATCCTGCAGAATCTCCGAGAGGATGATACGGTTCATCTCGGAATCATCCACGATCAGGATGCGCTGTTTTTCTCTGCGGTTTTCCTGACGGACAACATCGTCCTGACAACCCAGGATCTGGTCTTTCTCGGTGACAACCATGTTTTTCCGTTGTTTTGCAAGATACATCAGCTGGTCGGCACGCATCGCAGCTTCGCCGATCGTCTCATCTCTTGTCAGAACACCTCCTACGCTGACGGAAAGACGCATCTTCGAGTAGCCCGGCACCTGTGCCTCATGGATCTGTGACTGAATCTGTTTTAATTTCTGTACAAAGTTTTCCTCATCCATCTCCGGCAGAACCAGCAGAAATTCGTCTCCTCCTAAGCGGATCAGACGGTCGGTACGTCGGGTGCAGCGCTTGACGGTCTTTACAATGGTGTCAAGCGCCATATCTCCGGCATTGTGGCCGTATGTATCGTTGTATAATTTGAAATCATCGAGATCGATCATGGCTACGCCGCAGCAAAAGCTGGCGTCCCGGATCTGGTCTTCGAAGTAGCGGCGGTTGAATACTCCGGTCAGCGCGTCACGATACAGCTCTTCGCTGTAGCTGTTCAGCTTGCTTACCAGATTCTGGCGTCCTTCGGAGTCCATCAGTGTTTCATCGTCGAGACGGTTGATCATCTCGATCACGCATGGTTCTCCTTCGATCTCCACGTATCTTGCAATGACCTGATACACATTCGACGCAATGCATTCCATTTTTGATTTCTGCGATTTCTCCCGCAGGGCTTTTTCGGAAATACAGTTAAGGCACGGCATCGCTTTGTTCCATACTGCGTAGCATTCACACAGCTTGCCATTCTCTTCATCGATAATAAAATCTCCGATCTCATCCGGACGGAGAACCCGCACATACATGAAAATATTCTTCAGATGTTCCACCAGACGTTCTGCCTGTTTCTGTGTCATCTGAACATCCTTAGAAGGCTCTTTCTTATTTATTTTTTCACATTCCGGCAATTCGGTCTGATTCATCTGTTTCCCTCTCTTCTCCCCGGTACACACAAAACTTCATTACCCCTTTGTGTGCTTCCGCGTTTTGCTACATTTTCCCATTTTAATTACAGTTATACATAATAGTGTAACGATTGTTTCCCGTTTCGTCAAGAAAAAAGTGTACAAAAACCGTCCTGTAATGGAAATTTATTCAAAAAAACCGACCGGTTTTACGCGGTCGGTTTTTTCTTCTTATCATAGAAGACACGGCTGTATAACTGCGGATAGATGTTGCTGCAGGAGAGCGCCGGTCCTTCAATATAGCGGTAATGATCGAAATCGTAAACACCGTAATCCGGCTCGGAGTTATCCAGCCAGAAAGCATTGATGCCGTAATCGTAGTAGTTCTTCTTGCATACGTCCCAGACATATTTTCTTGTCTCCGGATTGAACACGTCGATCTCAACGCAGTCACCCTGGAAATCGTATGTCTACTTTTTCGCGCAGACTATCCCTGTATGTTTTTCATTTTATTAGATTTTTTTGTCTGTTTCTTGAAGTTTTTATCCGATTTCTAACACTATTTTGATCTTTTTACCAAATTTGCGGAATGGGCTTTATTTTTAACTGCACAAATTCCATTTCTTATGATAGAATATTTACGAAAAAATAAAGTATCTGATTCACTATACTTTGATTCACAATAAAATGAGGGAGTAATCCATGATTCAAACGAAAGATTCGAACTTAACCTTCCGCCCGCTGACCATCGACGACGCAGAGCAGTACAATGCACTTCTGCGCTACGCCTTTCAGGTTACAGAGCAGGAGCTTTCCGAAAGCGGATGGAAAGACGATGAAATCAAGCAGTCCAAATTCCCGGTTCTCGTCCGTGCCGATGTGCTCGGCTGTTTCTGCGAGGAGGATCTGGTATCACAGTTCGCGGTTTATCCGCTGGACATGAATATCTACGGTGTCCGCTATCCCGTCGGTTTTGTCACCAGCGTCTGCACCTACCCGGAATACACCGGCCAGGGCATCATGAAAAAGCTGATGATCCGGAGTCTCACGCGCATGCGGGAAAACCACCGTTCCTTTGCGCTTCTCTATCCCTACTCTATTCCGCTCTACCGGAATCTCGGATGGGAAATCATTTCCAATAAGATGACGTACACCATCAAGGACACGCAGGTGCCGCGGAAACTCAAAGCCCCTGGCTATGTGCGCCGCGTAGCATGGGATGACAAGGATTTTAAGGAACTACATACCAAATTTGCTTCGAAGACGCACGGCTGCCTCTACCGCAACAATCTGGCGTGGGAAGAATATTTCCGCTGGGATGAGGATGATACCGTCGTTGCGATCTACTATTCCGCTGATGATGTGCCGTACGGCTACATGGTCTATCTGATCAGCTCCGATATCATGCATATCAAAGAGATGATCTATCTGAACCGCGAAGCGCAGCTGGGACTCTGGGAGTATATTCATGCGCACGATTCCATGATCGATGAGGTCAAAGGAAATAACTACTACAGTGAACCCATCGCGTTCGAGCTTGAGGACAGCGATATCAAAGAAACGATTCGCCCGTACTCGATGGGGCGTATCATCGATGTCGTGCAGTTTATGGAACATTACGCCTGCGACCCGGACGAGCCGGATGTGTGTATCCGTTTTGAGATCGAGGATGAGCTGCTTCCGTGGAACAATGACAGCTTCACATTCTTCTTTGAAAAAGGACACTGTGTGCCGACCGACCGCGAGCCGGACCATGTGATGAAAATGACGATCGCATCGCTCACGACACTGCTGCTCGGCTACAAGACGGCTTCCAAGCTGTATGAGATGGCGCGCATCGAAACGACGCCACAGACTGTGGAATGCCTGGACGACCTGCTCTTCCACCATATTCCATATGTTTCGGACTATATTTAATTTATTTTACGCATTGCAAAAGAGGGACTCCCGTGAAAGGAATCCCTCTTTTTCTATGTAACATTTTTTAGTTTTCTTCCAGTTTGATTTTCTCCTGCAGCACAACGCAGCCTGCCATATCGCCGATGACGTTGACGCATGTGGCACCCATGTCACACAGTGTATTGATACTGATGTAAACGCCCATGACGCCGGCCGGAAGACCTGCCATCGTGGCGAGTGCTGCGAACGATGCGATCGCACCGCCCGGGATACCCGGTGTTCCGACAGAAAGCAGGACGTTGGCAAGCAGAATGATCACCATCATCGAAATGCTGACGCTGATGCCGCAGGCATTTGCGAAGAACATGATCATAAACGACATCAGGATCGATACCGCATCCATGTTGACGGTGGCACCGAGCGGGATTGCGATACTGCTGATCTGGTTCGAAACGCCGAGTTCTTTCTCGACACAGCGCTTGCTGATTGGGATCGTCGCGGAACTGGAACATGTTCCGAATGCATTCAGGGCTGCCGGCATGATCGCCTTAAAGAACTTGACCGGACTCGTCTTTCCGATGAGTTTTACAGCGCCGCCGTAGACGACGATCGCAAATCCATAGAATGCCACATACAGAATGATGAGCTGGGTTGCCAGGGAAACGATGGTTTTGGTTCCGTTTGCCTCGACAACCGGCACGATCGTACAGAAGACACCGATCGGGGTGAAGTACATAACGGTGCTGATGACTTTTAAACAGACCTCATTCAGGGAGTCGATCACGTTTAAGAGCGGCTGTCCCTTCTCTCCGACCGCAATCAGCGTAAAGCCGACAACGACAGCGAACACGAGTACCTGGAGCATGTTGCCCTCCGCAAATGCTTTCACCGGATTGGACGGAATCAGGTTTTTGATCGTGTCGAGGATGCTGGTCATCTCGGTCGCCTGGATATCGGAAGTTGCCATCTCAAAATGGACTCCCTTTCCGAGGCGGATCAGTCTTGGAATGATAATGCCGACTGCACTTGCAATCGCGGTGGTGCACAGGAAGAAAATCATCGAGTAGCCGGTGATCTTACCTGTCGTTTTTGCATTTCCGATGCTGCAGATGCCCATGACAATTGAGCAGAATACCATCGGGAAAATCATCATATTCAAGGCGTTCATGTAGATGCCGCCGATGACGCCGGTTACGGTCAGAATCGGCGTAAAGCGGTCCGCCAGAAGAAGTCCGGTTAAGATACCGAGAAGCAGTCCGGTAAAGATCGCACCTGTAATATGCTTCTGATACCATGCATAAAACTTTTTCATATGTTCTCTCTTCTCTCCTTTTTCACAGAGTAAGAGGCAGGTGTCCCTGTATCTTCTACCTGCCTCTTCGCATACAGTCATCTTATCACACAACCGCGGATAATTCCACCTAAAAATGGATTTATCCGCGGTTTTTCTGGCTTTTTGTCTTTTTTCTCTTTTTTATACGGCTGCTGCCCGGCTGTAGACTTTCTTCCGCATAATCAGATAGCAGATCACCTGCATGATAATCGTGATGATCCACGATCCCGGATACGAAATGAACAGCACATACAGCGAGCGGTGCTGCGGGAAAATGCCGAAGATCCACACGATTCGCGTTCCGACCGTTCCGATGACGGACAGAATCATCGGCACCGCCGAGCATCCCATACCGCGCAGGGCTCCCGGGAAGAGGTCCATGATGCCGCAGAGGAAATACGGAACCGTCGTGATCGACAGAATTTCCATACCGCAGCGGATAACCTCCGGGTCCCCGGTGTAAATCTGCAGGATTTCCGTACCGAACAGATACGCGCCGCCACCCATCACCAGTGCGATGCCGCTGGAGAGAATCAGGCAGTCGATCAGCACCTTATCCATTCGTTTGTATTTTCCGACACCGTAGTTCTGGCTTGTGAAGCTCATGCACGCCTGGGTGACGGAGTTGACTGAGGTGTATAAAAATCCCAGCACATTGTTGGCCGCCGTGTAGCCTGCCATTGCAATCGAACCGAAGGAATTGACGGATGACTGCAGCAGCACGTTCGAGAAGTTGATGACGGTACTCTGAATACCCGCCGGGATGCCGACCTGGAAAATCGGGATGATGTAATCCTTTTTCAGGCACAGCTTCGAGAACCGGAGCTGATAACTTCCCTCGCTCTTATAGAGGCACCGCAGAACCAGCACGCAGGAGATCGCCTGCGAAACCACCGTTGCAATCGCCACACCTGCCACGCCGAGACTGAACACGATCACGAGGAACATATTCAGACCAGCGTTGATCACACCCGATACAATCAGGAAATACAGCGGCCGCTTCGTGTCGCCGACGGCACGCAGAATCGCCGCACCGTAGTTGTACAGCATGAAAAACGGCATTCCCATAAAGTAAATTCTCATATACAATGCCGACTGATCAATGACATCCGCCGGTGTATCCATCAGCTCCAGCGCGCCTTTTGCAAAAAATACGCCCACAAACGCCATCACAACGCCGCTGATCAGCGCCAGCATGATCGATGTATGTACCGTTTCCGACATCTCCCGGTCGCGCCCCGCCGCATAATACCGCGCCGCCAGTACATTCGCACCGAGTGAAATTCCCATAAACAGGTTGATGAACACGTTGATGAGTGCCGTTGTCGATCCGACAGCCGCAAGCGCCTGGCTTCCGCTGAACCGTCCGACTACAATAATATCAACCGCATTGAACATGAGCTGTAAAATTCCCGACACCATCAGCGGCAGCGAAAAGGAAATCAGCTTATCCATAATCGTGCCGTTGCACATGTCGATTTCATATTTGTTCTTTTTCAAAAATACTCCTCCTTCTTTTGTAGCAGATATGCAGTCTTACACTGCAGACATATACAGAAATGATACCACTTTTTTCCGGTTCTGCACAGAGACTTTCCATAATTTATTGACTTCTGTAAAGTCCACAGGTAAAATAAATACAATTACAGTTTTTCTGTATATAAATCAAGGACAGGAGAGAACCTATGAAAAAAATATGGATTACAGGTGCCGAAGGCCACATCGGTACTGCCCTTCTGGAACTGCTGGAGGGTGTGGAATATCAGCTTCTTCCAACGGATATTCACGAGGTTGATATTACCAAAATCGATGAAGTCACACAGTTCGTTTATGTCAACCGTCCCGACGTTATCATCAACTGCGCCGGTATGACCGACGTTGCCGAGTGTGAAAAAAACATCGACGAAGCCTATCGTGTCAATGCCATCGGTGTGCGCAACGTAGCGCTTGCCGCCAATGATATCGACGCAAAGGTTATTCAGATCTCAACGGATGACGTTTTCGACAAGGAATCCCGCATCCCGTACAACGAGTTTGATACCGTGCATCCGCGTACGATCTACGGAAAATCAAAAGAGGCCGGAGAGAAAATCCTGACACAGCTTTTGAACCGCTTTGTCATCATCCGAAGCTCCTGGATTTACGGGATCGGCCGCGATTTTGTGGACGAAGTACTCCGCAATGCGGCAAAGGGCGGCACGATGGAGGTTCCAAACAACCAGTATGCGGCTCCGACCAGTGCTTTTGAGCTTGCGCGCGTGATCTGCCACTTTATCGACAGCGAGGAGTATGGTCTGTACCACGTTGTCTGCCCCGGAAGCTGCAGCCGCTATGAGTTTGCAAGAACCATCCTCGAGTATACCGGAAAAACCGGTGACCTTGATCTCTACCCGGTTGTCGCACGCGATGATGTCCGCCCGACCTATTCTGTTCTGGACAACATGATGCTCCGCCTGACCGGTATTCCTGAGCCGCTCGACTGGAAAACGGCACTGAAAGAATATCTCGAAGAAACCGGAGGAATCGAATAATGGTCCGAAACAGAAAAGAAACAACGGAAAAGTCAAAAAAGAAGCCCGGGCTTTCCACCCAGATTTTTATTGCCCTGCTGGCCGGTGCGCTGCTCGGCGTGGTGATTCACTATTGGATCCCGTCCAGCTATATCAAGGACACCGTCATCGTAGAAGGTGTGCTGTATGTCATCGGACAGGGCTTTATCCGCCTGATGCAGATGCTTGTCGTACCGCTTGTCTTCTGCTCCCTCGTCTGCGGAAGTATGTCCATCGGAGACAGCAAAACCCTCGGAAAGGTCGGCGTAAAAACGATCGGCTTTTACCTTGTTACCACAGCACTTGCCGTCTGCATCGCACTTGGAACCGCCCTGCTCATTCACCCGGGTCTCGGACTTAACATGAGTGCGGTTCAGAAAGCCGACCTGTCCTCGACAGCAGCAGATTCCAGCGTCAGCCTGGTGGATACACTGCTCAACATCATCCCGAAGAACCCGATTGGTTCCATGGCAAACGGCGATATGCTTCCCATCATCGTATTCGCCCTGTTTGTCGGCGTAATGCTGGCAAAGCTCGGAAACCGCGCTTCGGTCGTTTCCAACTTTATCAGCCAGTTTAACGATGTCATGATGGAAATGACCATGACGGTCATGAAGGTGGCCCCGGTCGGCGTTTTCTGTCTGATTGCACGTACCTTTGCAACGGTCGGCTTTTCTGCGTTCGCACCGATGCTGAAATACATGGGAAATGTAACACTGGCGCTGGCACTGCAGTGCTTCGTCATTTATCAGGTTCTTCTGTTCGTATTCACACGGCTGAATCCGATTAAATTCGTGAAGAAATTCCTTCCGGTTATGGGATTTGCATTTTCCACCGCAACCTCCAACGCGACAATCCCGATGTCGATTGATACACTGAACAAAAAGATGGGTGTCTCGAAGCAGATTTCTTCGTTCACCATTCCGCTCGGCGCAACCATCAACATGGATGGTACCTCCATTATGCAGGGTGTCGCTGTCATCTTCATCGCAGAGGCGTACGGTATTCATCTGACCCCGGCAAACCTCGCAACGGTTGTTGTTACCGCAACACTGGCTTCCATCGGTACCGCCGGTATCCCAAGCGTCGGACTTGTTACCCTGGCTATGGTACTGAATTCCGTCGGACTGCCAACGGAGGGTATCGCTCTTATCATGGGTATCGACCGTATTCTCGATATGCTGCGTACCGCCGTCAACATCACAGGCGATGCTGTCTGCACAACGATTGTCAGCCATCAGGAAAAGGCGCTCAACCGCGAAGTGTTCAATCGCGATTAACCGCAAGGAACCGCTTACGCGCTTACGAAAAGCCCTTTTCAGGCATGCCTACGGCAAGAAAGAATCCTGTAAATTACAAAAACGCGTTCCCGTTTTCGGAAACCCCTGTGGTTTCCGGCGGGAACGCGTTTTTATTATCTTATTTCTCTGTTACAGTTCAAATGCCTGGCGGATGCTGTCGTAATGCAGGAATTTACCTTCTGCGGCGTACCCTTTGATTTCGTCCAACGTAGCAAAACGGTAGCCGTCTGTTTCTTCCTCCTGAAGATGGAGATCTTCGTCTTTGACATCCATCACGAAGCGATAGACATCGACAAAGTAATTGTCTCTCTCATCCGGGTTGATGCGCCGGTAGGTAAAGAGATAACCGCCGTCAGCCTTGCTCACATCGAGTCCGGTTTCCTCTCTGACCTCACGGCGCACGGCCTCCCAAGAGCTCTCTCCTGCCTGTGCCGCGCCGCCGGAAACCTCCCACCAGCCCGGTGCCCAGGCTTTCGTCATGACACGTTTTGTGATAAGGAAGGTTCCGTCCGGTCTTGCGATTACGCCGAGCACCGTCAGGTGAAACTCGTCCGGCTTCATATGCCAGTCATTCCGCTTCATCGTGCGGCCGGTCGGCTGTTTGTTTTCATCATAGATATCCCAGAGTTCCATATCGTGTTTTCTCCTGTCGAACTTCTTCCGAACCCCATCGCGATTTTTCTTCCCTTTCGCATGGTTCTGAATCATTACAGATACTGTTTAATCTCTTCCATCACATTTTCCAGCAGAATCTGTGTTTTCAGAGTCTTATCGCGGGATGCAACCTCGACAACGCCCTGTTTCATATTTTTCGGGCTTACGATGATGCGAAGCGGAATGCCGAGCAGGTCGGCATCGGCAAACATTACGCCGGCTCTGACGCTTCTGTCGTCGTAGATCACTTCGATGCCTGCGTTCTGCAGATCCTCGTACAGCTTGTCCGCGTATGCTCTTACTTCCTCGTCATCGACGCGGACCGCACAGAGGTGTACCTGCCACGGAGCGATAGCTTTCGGCCAGATCGGGCCGTACTCATCGTGATGTGCCTCGCAGACCGATGCTGCCAGACGGCCGACACCGATACCGTAGCATCCCATGATCGGGGTCTTGCTCTCGCCGTTTGCATCGACATAGGTCATATTCATGGATTTTGTATATTTGGTTCCAAGCTGGAAGATATTTCCGACCTCGATACCCCTGGAAATCTTCACGGTCTTTTTGCCGCATTTCGGGCAGATGCCGCCCTCCTGGATTTTTGCAAAATCGTGATACTCGGCATTCGGAACGTCGCGCTCCATGTCGAGTCCTTTGTAATGATGCTCTGCCTCGTTGGCTCCGCAGGAAAGGTTGTTTCTTCCCTCGAGGGATTTATCATAGAGAACAACGGCATCTCCGTTCACCTTCAGGTTCACAGGTCCGATATAGCCTGCGTTCAGTCCGCATTCTTCGGTGATCACGGCTGCGTGAACCTGCTCGCCGAGGAAGTTGACCAGCTTCGTCTCGTTGACTTCGAGATCACCGCGGATGAAAAGGACAACGTATTTATCATCAACATTCTGCTGATAAACAACGGCTTTGCAGGAGTTCTTTGTCTCGTCTCCGAAGAAATTGCAGACGTCTTCAATGGTGTGGACGTTCGGTGTATAAACCTTTTCGAGTGCAGCGGATTCTGCGTCTCTTGCGATATCGGAAATGTTCTCAGCTGCCTCCATGTTGGCTCTGTAATCGCAGGAATCACACAGAACGATGGAATCCTCTCCGACCGGAGTCAGAAGCATGAACTCATGGGAGATGTTTCCGCCCATCATACCGGAATCGGATTTGACAGATACCACCTCCGGCACGCCGACACGCTCGAAGATGCGCTCGTATGCTGCGTGGCATTTCTCGTAATACTGCTCCAGATCTTCCTGGCTGGTATGGAAGGAGTAAGCATCCTTCATCGTAAACTCACGCACACGGATCAGTCCGGCTCTCGGACGGGCCTCATCACGGAATTTTGTCTGGATCTGATAGATCATAAACGGATATTTGGTGTAGCTCTGTGCATACTCGCGTACAAGGTGTACGGCTGCCTCCTCGTGGGTCATGCCGAGTACCATTTTGGCATTGTTGCGGTCGGTGAAACGCAGCAGTTCATCGCCGATGCTATCGTAACGGCCGGACTCATCCCACAGAGAAGCCGGCATGACAACCGGGAACTGCACTTCCTGGCCGTCGATTTTGTCCATCTCCTCGCGCAGGATCTGCTCGATTTTGCGCACAATGCGGCGCAGCGGCAGATAGGAAGAATAGATTCCGTTTGCCATATATTTGATGTATCCGCCTTTTACCATAATAGCATGGCTGTCGATGACACAGTCAGCAGGTCTTTCTTTGAAGCGCTCTCCTACTAATTTTTCAAGTTTCATTTTCTGATTTCCTCCTTATTCTTTGGGTTTTCAACATCTGAAGTCTTCCAGACGCGAGAACATTCCAGCCTGTCCGATTTTAAGCTTTTAGTCAACATTTTACGCATCTAACTCATCACTGAAGTAACGAGTTAGATGCTTCGTTTTCAAACAGAAAAAAGCCCTAAACCGCAAGCTGCAGTTTAGGGCGAATTTTTTTATCCGCGGTACCACCTAAATTCAGGAAAACTCCTGCACTCTGACACAAAGCATTTGTACCCCACGATTTTTGTATTTTGTAATACGCGTGATCTCTGCTCTCTGTACCTTCTCTGTAACGGGAGATCCCGGTGCAGCCTACGAAATAAATTTTCCCTGATGGATTTTCTTCTCTTCGGTGCACAGCTCCAAGACCGGTTCACGATAGATTCTGCAAAAAGCTTTCACCTGCCGCTTTCTCTCTGAATGCGCTCTGTCGCTACTGTTTCTTTTCGTCGCTTTTTCACTGCACTGATTGTAGCAGAAACCGGAAAAGAATGCAAGCCCGTTCCTTCCGCTTTTTCTGCATAAACGCCCGCACAGGTTACAGACCTTCCCGGTACATTCTGCTGATTGCCGCCTGGGCTTCCTCAGACTGTTTTTTCTCAATCCATGCTTTGCGGTCACTCAAAATAGCCAGCATCTCATCGACAACGTCCTCGGCGCGCGGGCTTGTGACGCGGTAGAGATAGCCGAGCATCCGCGTGGCGGTAAAGTCCGTGTTCATCTGGCGGTATGCAATTTCCCGGCAGAAGTCGTCCGGGTAACCGTTGTGTTTTAACGCACGGTACAATTCGTCATTTCTCGTTTCTGGCATTGCCTGTCTCCCTTTTTCCTTTAAACATTTACGTTTCCGCTGTTCAGGCCTTCCGTCTTTTCCTCAAGTGGCAGCCAGTCCAGTGCCTTTTTGATCCACTCATCCCAGAAATCCCATTCATGGCCACCCTTACTCTCATAGTAGACAATGTCCATGCCGCTCTCTTCCATCCGTTTATGGTAGAGACGGTTTACTTCCAGAAGTCCGTCCTCTGTTCCGCACGCCTGGAATACGGTCGGCACATTGACAGACGGATCTTTTTTCCGTGCTTCCTTTAACTGCTCGATAAGAACAGCCGGGTTTTTGTCACTCTTTGCTGCTTCGACCAGATTTCCGAAATAACCTTCTTCATGTGCAAAGCTGTCCGCTCTGCTCTCTTCCGGATTTTCCAGCACATGAAGTGCACCGGACAGGCAGATCACAGCCCCGAAGGTATCGTGATATTTCAGGCCATTTCTGAGTGCTCCAAAACCACCCATGGAAAGGCCTCCGATAAAGGTGTCTTCTCTTTTTCTGGACAGCGGAAACATTTTTCTTGTAATCTCAACCAGTTCTTCTCCGATAAACTGTCCGTGCATGGCACCGATGGACGGCTGATCCACATAAAACGCATTCTCGCCGGCCGGCATGACAACGGCAAGGTTTTTCTCCTCTGCCCATCTTTGGATTCTGGTTCCATGAACCCAGTCTGTCTCATTCCCAAAAATGCCATGCAGCAAATACAGCGTTTTAAACGGTTTTTCCTCGCGCTCCGGCTGCCCAAAGGTAAATTTGTCGACCGGCAGAATAACCTGCAGCGGTACGGTGCGCATTAAAGTTTTTGACATGAAGCTTACCTGAATAAATGCCATAATAAAAATCCCCCTGTGGATATATATTTTTCTTTATTTTACGCCTTATTTCCGCGTTTCGTCAACGTGGAGTTTTGCGTTCCTCCGGTTCCGGCTTGCACCCCGAAGCAATTCACGATATAATCATGTTTATAGCAATCCCAGAAAATAATGCAAAAAATTCAGCACTGCAGAACGTGAATTACTGCGTCACGGATTTTCGTCGTACCCCGGTACGCCTTCAAATCCGTTCCTTGTAATTCGCGCCCTGCAGCACTGCCTTTTTTGCGTTATTTTCTGGTCTTGCTATAGTTTGAATTTTTTCTGTGACAAGATAAGGAGATTTTCTATTATGATAAAGTTGATTGCAACCGATGTCGATGGAACGCTCGTCAAAGACGGCACACTTCTGATCGACCCGGAATATATGACTGTTGTTTCCAGGCTTGTCGACCAGGGCATCCATTTTGTTGTCTGTTCCGGCCGCCAGTTTTCCAGTGAACAGAAGCTTTTCGCTCCGATCAAGGACCGCCTGCTCTACATCTCCGATGGCGGAACTGTCGTGCGCACACCGGAAAAGATTCTGAAAACATATCCGATGGAAACGGCACTCTGGAAATCCATGTGCCGCATGGTACACGACGAACTTCCGTCCTGCGACTGCTTTGCCGCCACCCCGGACTACTGCCTCGCCGAAGATGCCGGAAGCCGCATGTTTCACTGGCTCCGCGACTCCTACGGCTTCGATGTCCGCGAAGTACCGGATCTATCGAAGGTAGAAAACGAGGACATTATCAAATTCACAATCTACCATCCAACCTCCTGTGAAGAGCTTTGCTCCCCAAATTTCATCCCGGCGTGGAATCATCAGGCAAAACTCGCTGTCGCCGGTAAGGAATGGTTGGACTGCAACGCCCGCGGCGTCAGCAAATGGACCGGTCTCTCATTTCTGATGAACTACTTTGGCCTTACCCCAGACGAAGTCTGCTGCTTCGGCGACAACCTGAACGACATCGAGATGCTTCAGAACGCTGGCGAAAGCTACGCCGTCTCCAACGCCCGAGCGGAAGTCATCGCCTCAGCAAAACACACCTGCCCGCCGTACTGGGAGAACGGGGTGCTGCAGGTTTTGAAAACGTTTTTGAAGGAAACGACAAACCCGTTTTGATTTAAAAAATCCAGGCATCCTATACGGATGCCTGGATTTTTAATTCTCTGTTTCTTTACAGTACCCCATGCGGCGCAATGCCGATCGCAAATTCGACTGCAATCGCTACCAGGACTACCAGCAGCGAAATGATGAATCCGTGCAGCATCGGCTTTGCGCCGGAGCGGCAGAGGGATTTGAAATCGGTGTTCAGGCCGATGGCCGCAAGGGCGGCCACCATCAGAAATTTGCTGATGGTTTTTAATGCGGCTGCTGTGCCTGCCGGGATAAGACCTAAGGAGGTCAGTGCTGACATGGCGAGAAAGCCTAAGATAAACCATGGAAAAATGGATTTGATGCTTACCTTTACGGCGGTTCCTTCTGCTGCCTGTGCTTTTCGCTTCAGATGTACGTTGATTGCGGCGAATGCCAGGACAGCCGGGATAATGGCGAGGGTTCGCGTCAGTTTTACCATGGTGGCGAAATCACCGGCAACCTCGCTGAATGCGTAACCGGTGGCAACGACGCTTGAGGTATCGTTGACCGCAGTTCCGGCCCAGAGGCCAAACGCGGCATCCGAAAGGCCCATCCAGTGACCGAGGATCGGGAATACGACAATCATGACCGTATCAAATAAAAACGTTGCGGAGAGGCCATAGGCAATGTCCATATCGGTTGCCTCGATGACCGGCGCGATTGCCGCGATCGCGGAACCGCCGCAGATACCCGTGCCGGCGTTGATGAGGCTGCTCGTCTTCCAGTTCAGTCCCATTGCTTTTCCGATCAGTGCGCCAAGGCCGAAGCACGTTGCCAGGGTAAATACCATAACCGTCAGGGAAAATCTTCCGACCGTCAGCACCGTGCGGATATTCAGGCTCGCACCGAGCAGAATAATCGCAAATTTCAGGATCTTCTTCGATGTAAATTTAATTCCCGGCGCCGTCACGCTGTTCGGCTTGTAAAAGGCGTTCACAATCATACCGATAAACATGGCGATGACCGACGCTCCGATAAAGTGCAGGCCGGCGCTCTCCTCCAGGCTTTCCAGGAATTTCGCCGCAACGGCAATCACCAGCGCAATCGCCGCTCCGGGAATCAGTTTCTTTGCGTTTTTCATAATAATAACTTCCTCCAGATGTATCGTTTTTTCTTTCTCTCTCCCCAAAACATTCCGTATTTTTCATCACGTCTGATGCTGCCACTTCCCGCTTCGATAGCGAAGGACAAAGAAAATGGCACGAACAACCCAGTCCATCGTCATGGCGACCCAGACACCGAAGACGCCGAATCCCATACGCACACCGAGCACATAGCTCATGCCGATTCTGCAGATCCACATGGAAAGAATCGAGAGAATCATGCAAAATGCCACATCATTGGACGCGCGGAGTACATTCGGCAGATTGAAGGCAATTGGCCAGATTATCATACAGCAGATGCCGTGGTAAACGATGATATCTTCCGTCATGGCTGTTGCCTCCGCAGACAGACTGTAAACGTGAAGCACCGCCGGAAGTGCCGCGATGACACCGAGACAGCAGACGATCATCATGCCATAAATGATGATGTGCAGCTTTTTCGCATAGTATTTTACCTGCTCATAGTCTCCCGCTCCCGCGCACTGTGCGCTTACGGTCAGCACTGCATTTCCGATCGCCATACCGGGCAGTGTCTGGAAGACAGCAATCGTGTTGGACACGGCATTTGCCGCGATCGACGCTGTTCCGAACTGTGTGATCATACTTAAGACCATAATTTTGCCGAGCTGGAACATACTGTTCTCGAGGCCGTTCGGAATGCCGATGCCAAGGATTTTTTTCAGCATATGGAAATCCGGTTTTAATTTCACCGGATAAGAGCACCGCACTGGATACCGCTTATTATGTACGAGAACAAATGCTGCCGCAGCCGCGTACATACGTGAAAGCAGCGTCGGAATCGCAACGCCGTCCACGCCGAATTTCAGCGCATAGACCAGAAGCGCATTTCCCGAAATATTGATCAGGTTCATGACGATGGATATTTTCATCGGCGTTTTCGAATCACCCTGCGCACGGAAAATGGCCGCACAGCCGTTGTAAACCGCCAGAAACGGAATGGAGGCCGCTACGATCATCAGATAAATATTGCAGTTTCTTTCTACCTCTGCCGTAATGTTTCCAAACACAACATGTAGAATAAACGGCTTTAAAAGATAGACCGCCGCCATGATCACAACTGACAGCGCCGTTGTCACCAGCAGAAGCTGGTCAGCTGCCTCACATGCTTTATGCGGCCGCTTCTTTCCGATATACTGGCCGCACACGACGGCTCCGCCGGTTGCAATCGCGGTGAACATGTTGATCAGCAGAATAAAGATCGTATCAATCAGCGACACACTCGACACCGCCGCCTCGCCGACACTGGATACCATAATTGAATCCGCCATGCCGACTGCGATGGCAAGAAGCTGTTCAATCAGAAGCGGCACAATCAGCTGTTTCAGATCCGCATTGGAGAACAGGTCACCATCCCGTTCCTTCAGATAATTCATCTTTTGTTTCCTCCATTTTCATACCTTCTCCGTTGATGAGTTTTTACGCATGTGTATTACACTTATGCTGTTTTTATCTTACCTGCATTTTTACGTAAAAGCAAGAAGAACCGGCATTATCTCTTTACCGGTTCTCCATTGATTGTCTGTACCAGGACTTTGTCAAATCTTGCGTATTTTTTTACTTCTTTCATCAGCGTATCGAGGTCTTTCACAATCTGCTCGCGCTTTCCTGTCGGTCCTATGAAATATTCTCTGCCGCCCATTTCCAGCGGATTTCCTGTCGTTCTTGTGCGCACACCGAAAGTAAGTCTTCTGCTTCCTCTCCGGTAATAAATTGTATAGGTACGCGGCACATAGTTGAACAGGGAACTTTCTATTTCAGAAACCGTATAAAATTCACCACTCTCTTTCGCCGCCGCATACCGCCTGTCCTTCAGGCAGTCCATTTCGGCTACAGAAATAAAGCAGATCAGATAGTCCAGAAACGAAAACACAACCAGAATCAGCGCTTCCACGATTCGCCCCGTCTTTGTTTTATCCAAAATGTGAACATAGATATCTCCGTAAAATACCGCAAAGAAAAGAATAATACTCAAAATAATCTTAATCCACGGCCAGAGACGGGATTTAATTTTCCGGTTTACTTTAAAAACATTGATCCAGTCAAGCAACTGTTTTTCCTCCAAAGCTGTAATTATACATGTATTATACTACTCTCTTTCCCCCGTAAAAACAACAGAAATCCGATCACTTCCACTCTTCTCATGCTTTATTTTCCTTATACTTGACACCGTATGAAGTGAGGAGATCACAAAATTCGTCGGCACTGATTGGCATAGTACGGACACAACTAAATTGTGACTTATCAAATATCACAAAGCTAGTAAATGGATGATATGTTGAAAAAAACAGACCACTATCTTTTTGTTTTGATACGTTAAAGAAAAAATGATTTTTATATCTTTGTATAACGGAAAAATCCTCCCATACAATTTTTTTCTTATATCCCAAAAAGGCAAGTTCCATTCCCCACTTATGGATGTAAATACGTGTTAAAGCATCTACACTTCCCCATGACACTATCCCACAAATAAACATTATTCCAAATATTACCCAAAGCTTTTGAGGCAAATTATATAATTCACATTGTTTTTTTGCATCTTCCCAAAATCTTGTCATAAGATACCCGATGCCTATTAATGTAGCAACTTGTGCAAACATAAAAAACTTACGATATCCTGCTCTCATATTTTCTCTTTAATTCCTTCGATCTTTATTTTCTTTCCGTGTACTGAACACCATATGAAGTGAGCAGTTCACAAAATTCGTCGGCGTTAAGCGGCATGGTATGAACAGAACGATTTCGCGAATTATCGAATATTACAAAACTGGTAAAGGGATGAAACATTGCCCAATACGGACCTGCATCTTTTTGTTTTGACATATTGAAGAAAAAATGATTATGATATCTTCGTATAACAGAAAATTCTTCCCATTCGATTTTTTTCTTATATTTCAAAAATGAGATCTGCATTCCCCATTCATAAATGTAAATACTGGTTAAAGTATTTATAATTCCAGCAGCCGTACCAAAAGTATAAATCATAAACCACAATATCATAAGTGCTTTATCTTGCATGTTATAAGAACTAATTTGACCTTTTCCCTCTTCCCAAAAATTCAGCATAAGGTATCCGCAGCCCATAAATACCAATATACTAAAATATTTATAAAATTTACGATATCCTGCCTTCATATTTGCCACCTACTAATTTAACTTTTTGAACATTTCCGCTTTTACAACATCAAAGTTGTCTGCGCAAAGGAATCTGCACAATTCCAGATCGTAATAGCGGCTGGCGGTGACATAGAGCTTGGTGTCGTCATCGTAGCAGTAAGCACGATAGCGGAATGGATTGAGCTTTCCGATATTTTCTCCGCTGGTATCGGTCAGACCGGTCTGTTTTCCCCATATTTAAAACGAGCATTACCTCTATTAGAAATATAATACTTGTTTTTAATGAATATGCATGGAACTCATCTTTTCCATTTACCCATATACTCACCACATAGTAATTAATAATAACACACAGAATCAAATCTACACCTGTACCAAATTTTCCCCATATTACTTTCATACAATTTTCTCCTCGTTATTTCTTTCGACTGTGCAATATTCGCACCACTTGTATCCATGGTATTTACCAGTTCTCCCCCTGCATCGTAAGAATAGTTTACTCCCTGCTTTCCATCGCTGTCAATCCGTCCGATGACATCGTTTTGCAAAGATGGGATTTTATACTCTTCCCCCGTAAAAACAATATGCTTTATGGCAGTTGATCCATCCCGCTCCCGACAGCAGTCTGCCCCAGCTTTTGTTTCTGATTTCTGTGATCGTATAGCTTCCCTGGTCTTTGATGACTCCCACCACCGGGTATTCTACTCCGGGACCTGTGCGGATGTTGAGCGCCGGGTCTGTTACACGGTAGATGCCGGGATTGTATTCACTTTTCTCACTGCCGTCTTCTGTTTCCCGAATCAGACGCTGGAACCGCTCCCAGTCTCCCCGCTTCTGAATCTGGGACGGGCAGTTTTTGCTGCAGATGTCGTAATGCCGGTAAACTGCATCTGATGGAATCCCCGTCCCGTTCATCAGGTTTTTCACCAGCTCCACCGTATGTAAAAATGCGGTTTCGTAATCATATCCTTTCTGCACGCACATCTCAACCGCGATGCTGTTCCGGTTTCCATATCTGCCGAATAGATTTTTACTTCCATAATTTCTCCCGACATGCCAGCATCCTCTGCTGTGCGGCGCAGCCTGATAAGCGATCTCCCCGTCATCTACGTAATAATGCGCCGACATAATCTGAAAATTTCCCTGGTACTGCGCTCTTGCATGCGCGCGGGCATCGGCTCCGGCGGCAAAATTGTCTGTATTGTGTACCACAATACACTGCGGATGATTTTCCGACCATGTATTCTGGTTGCTACAATAGCTTCTGTCAACCCTCATTTACTCTGCTCCTCCTTTCTCAGCACATCAATCCTTGACCGCAGAACCTCAGGGATTTTCACACCCATCAGCCCTGCATTTTCCAAGATCGAAACCGCTTCATTTAAAATAAATCCAATGCAGACGGCATCCCGCAGGTAATTCGTCTGTGTGAGCTGATCCAGTTTTTCCGCGACCAGCACAAAGAACAGCATCATCCCTTTTCTGCAAAGCCCTTTCCATCCCGCACGGCTCTCCAACGTTCCGTTTTCAGATTTCGGACTCTTTTTAAAAACAACAGGAAGCAGAACACCTCCTGTGATCCAGTCAATTGCCATGAAGCAGACCAGCGTTTCCAGCGCAGCATCCCAGCCTCCAAACTGTGCCGCAAGGAAGCTGCCTGCTACGGCAAGGATCGTGCGATAAATTGATTTCATTGGCATTTCCTTCTTTCTTTTTCTAAATTTGCATATAAAAAGGGAAGTGGCTGGTAATTCGTGGATCTTACGGCCACTTCCACTCTTTTTGTATGTTATTTACTTTCCGTATACTTGACACCGTATGAAGTGAGGAGTTCACAAAATTCGTCGGCGCTGAGCGGTATGATTCCCCAGCCCGGTCCGCGGAACTTGTCGAATATCATGATACTGGTAAATGGGTGATAGGTACACCAGAACAAACTGTCATCTTTCTGTTTCGATATGTTGAAGAAAAAATGATCATTGTATCTTTGTATCACAGTAAAATCTTCCCATTCTATCTTTTTTTCATAGCCCCAAAAAGATAACATTATTCCCCATTCATAAATATAAATTCGTTTTAGTAGAAATGTCACAGTTCCATAAGCTGCTATGCTTAAAAAGAACATTATTCCTAGAAACACTATGATACTTGTTTTTAATGAATAGGCGTGGAACGCATCTTTTTCATTTACCCACAGGCTCACCCACCAATAACTACTAATAGCACACACAATCAGGTCTACGCCGGTACCAAATTTTCCCCATACTACTTTCATACAATCTTCTCCTCGTTATTTCTTACGCTTTGCCTTTGTACAAAACTATTTTTCTTCGCGCAAAGGCATCTTAAAACTTTTCTATCTAAGCGCTGGAAGTCCTATATTTTGCATTTTTCTGGAAATTGCAGGCTTATTACTCTGCCAGTTCTTCTTTTTCCCCCCAACTTTTTTTGTACTAAAGTTGATGTTGCTGTTTTTCTTAAGTGTTGATCCATTTTTATTTGCCTGTTTCTTGGGTTTTCCAAACACTCCATCCAAAACACCGCTTTTGGGATAGCTCAGTAATGGAGACTGAAAAAAGTCTGTAAAAGCACCCAATGCATTCTCAATAGTTTCATTTTTTACATATGCGTTATACGTTTTAGGTTCTAACAAGGTCATTATAGCATCGTAAAATCCTGCCCCCATTGCTCTTGCCATATCTCCTGATTCCTGATACTCTAAATATCCTCCTTTCAAACCACTTACTACTACTGAAAAGATAATTCCTTGGCTATCTCCCAAAACACTACTGATTGCACTTTCTATGGCCACCTCTGCAATTCCTTCTAAGGTTACTTTCTCATTCGCCATTCCGCACTGTACCGCATATACAAATACATCTTTTAAGATATTCCATGCTACTTTTCTGGGATCGATTCCTGGGAATGCCAGCATTAAAATTCCAAAATCACCATCATCATCTACCGCATTCACCGGATTGTTGCAACAGTACACATAAAGGTTCTTTCCATTCATGCTAAACATTTTCGCTTTTACAGCATCAAAGTTGTCCGCACAAAGGAATCTGCACAATTCCGGATCATAATAACGGCTGGCGGTGACATAGAGTTTGGTATCGTCATCGTAGCAGTAAGCACGATAACGGAATGGGTTTAGTTTTCCGATATTTTCTCCGCTGATATCGGTCAGACCAGTCTGTTTTCCCCATGCATCGTAAGAATAGTTTACTACCTGTTTTCCATCGCTGTCAATCAGTCCTATGACATCATTCTGGCTGTTGTACAAGTAATAATACTCTTTTTCTCCCTTTTTCAGCATCAGCGGGGATTTATCCGCACCGTAAACAAACTGAACCAGTACATCTCCATACTTCGTTCCCATCAGTTTGTTTCCGCACCAGTAGTTCTTATGGCTGATTCCGTTCAGGTCTTTCCACTGGACTCTGTGTCCTTCGCTGTCGTAATGGTAAACTGCTTTCTTTCCGTTTAAGGTCAGACTCTGCAGCAGGCTTCCTCTGTACCAGGTCAGTGTTCTTCCCTGATAAGCTGTAATGTTGCCGACCGCATCATAGGAAATGCTGCTGCCATTATAGGAAATAAGCTGATCTTTCCATCCTGAAGCACGGTAGGTAAACAGATCTGTCTTTACCGCATTGCCCAGTGCTCCCGTTGTATAGGAATACTCTTTTCTGGACGTCATATTCATTCCGGCATCGTAGGTATACGTAATACTCTTATTTTCCCATGCAGAATCCACACGGGTCAGTTCACTCAAAGCATTATACGTATATTTTACTTTCTGAACACCATTCTCGGAAATCGTAACAATATTTCCCACAGCATCATAAACAAAGGACAGTTTCTTTCCGTTATTGTTGATTTCTTTGAGAAGCAAGGTTGTAATTCCCGCTTTTCTTCCCGGCACAAAGGTATAGTCGACCGGATATGTTTTGTCCTTCAGATGAATGGTTTTTCTGGTAACACGACATAACGTGTCAAAGGTATACGAAATTTTGACTGCATCATTTACCTTGATCTGATAAATCACATCCGGTGCCTGTGCTTTTCCAACCTCTCCAAATACGCACGATGTTGAAATTTTGCTGTCATCAATCTGATGTACCATGCCTGTGCGTCTGTTCTTGTTGTCATACTGAATGCGCGCCGTTTCTCCATCTGTTGTGCGGTATCCTGCCATTCTCTGGATCATGTCATAGTCAAAGAAAATCTTTCTGTCGTTTTCCAGATCCTCATGGTAAAATACATTTCCATAGTCATCATAGATATTTCGGAAGACTGTCGTTCCATTCCACTTCTGCTCCACGATCTGCTCGTACTTGTCATAGCTGTTTTTCAGCACTTCTCCTGTCGCATACTTTACTTCGCTGAGCGGTCCGTCCGACGGAAGATAATCGTATTCTTCCAGTGCATTTCCGCCTGCCAGAATTCTGGTCTGATTTCCGAGGAAATCATATTCATAGGTATACTCGAATCCATTGTGGGCAATCGTTTTTAACCGGTCACCTTCATCATACGTATAACCCAGTTTTACCGTATTTGTTCCATCAGAAGCCGTCGCACCGGTCAGAAGGTCATTCTTGGTATCATACGTATACGTTACCTTATTCCCTTTTGCATCGGTAACTCCCGTCAGCAGGCGTTCTTTGCTGTCGTATTCGTTTGTTGTTACAAATCCTCTGGCATCTGTCAGTGTTTTTACATTTCGGCCGGTTGCCGTGTAGGTATACTGCGCCGTCATACGTTCGCTGCATTTCTCCAAAATAAATTCCTGTGGACTCATGGCTTCTACTGTTGGATATGCTCCGTTAATTGCTGTATTCTCTTCATGTGAGAGACTTGGAATCATAAAATACCGGCTGTTCTGTTTGATGCAATAATTATTTTTATCCTCTTCACTCACTTCAAACCAGAATTTCTGTTTGCTGTCCGATGTATTTTTCACCTGCAGCGTGAGTGTTCCATCCGAAGCCATAGAAAGTGCTTTTCCCTCTGCATTGGCCGGTTCCAGGAAAAATCCACCTGTTTCATCTCCATGAATCAGAAACATCTGTGCTTCTTTTCCTAAATACCGATTCTGAACAACTGTTGATCCCGCTGTTGTTCCATTTACCTGCATATACTGTCCACTGTATCCAAGACGCATCATATAAATCCCGCCGGAAATCGGCTGGTCACTCTTTCGTTCATATGCAACAGGCTCAAAATACCACTGCTGATTCGGATGTGTTTCTGACTGATCCCAAATCTGTAACTGAATCGAATTATCAAGCTGTGCTCTCGGAAGATCAATCGCTTTTTTGTCCTTAGAAATTTTACTTGTGATCAAATACATTCCTTCTCCTACTGGTTTGATACGAAATTTCTGTGAATCTTTGTTTGCGTATGCAGCTAACTTCGCCTTTGCCCCATTTGCATCCGTTCCGATATCCAGTACATATGTCTCATTTCCGTCAAATGCTTTGAAAATAATATATCCTTCTCCGGCATCCTCAATACGCCATTTCTGCTCCGAACTTCCCGAAAACTCATACTGCTGAACTGCTGCTCCATCTTTATTAGATGCATCTTTTACATCGATATACTTACCAGATTTTCTGTGGCGAATATAATAACTTCTGCCAGCCATTACCGACGTACTTACCCTGTCATGATGAATCACTACGTCCTGCGGATTTCCCTTGTTATCATAGGTATAACGGTACTGAACTCCCTCTGAATTTCTTGCCGCTGTCATATTTTTCTTTCCATCATATTCATACTCAAACGAAGAGCCGGTCACTTTAACCATTTTGGAAAGCAGGTCTGTTTTGTTGCAGATAAATGCATTCTGCTCCGCTGCTGTCTTGGCACTTACAATATTTCCATTTGCATCATACACGTAACTTTCCGCATCATCACGGATCAGCTGTAAGCCGGTAAAGAATGCATCATTCTGCTGTTTCTGGTATTCGAGATAGATCTGAATGGATTCGTAGGTCTTATTTGTTGTGGAACCATCTTTCCTGGTCAGGATTACGCCATTGACAAACTGCCACTCTGTCACATACGGATTGCAGTTCACAATTGTCTCTGTCGTTGTTTTGTCGGTAAAATGAACCACTGCACGAACACGGAAGGTTCGGCCCGGAATGGCGTCTGCTTTCACACTGCATCCGAGCACAAATACATCGCCTTCTTTTCCGCTCACCTTTACGGTTTGCATCAGGCTCTTATCTTTGGACAAGTTACCTCGTAATCTTGCACATTTACCTTTAACTGAATCTGTTACAATCTGGTCTGCACTTTCTCCCTGACTTAATTTCCAGCCATATTCCCCTGTTGTGTCAAATGTATCTTCGAAAAATGCATCGTGCAGCATGTTAAATTTGTTTGCTGCCATTGATTTTTCCAACTGGAAACAGGAAAAACAAGCCCATCCCTGCATATTATCCAAGAAAAACGCGGTAGTTACCTCCGTCTGAGATGCAATCGTAATAGTTACCGATACACGAGTCCATTCATCCGAATCTGTATCTTTCACCTCTGTTACCAGATCCATTTTCTCTGTATTTCCGGAAGAAAGTAAAATTCCGGCACCGCATTCGGAACGCTTTTTCTCCGGATCTGGTACACATTTTTCAACCTTAACATAACAGGAAAAAGTATAAGTTCCTTTTTCTAACGTATACGTTTTAGAGTATCCATATCTACCATTTACGGTATCTTTATTTATTGTACAAAAAGTTCCCGAAGGGAATCCCCCTAACGCTCTAAATCCAATAACTGCATTTTCATTTCCTGTGTTAATCTGATTCCACTGTAATAAAAATGGTTCTGGATCCATTCGGTTCCTGACGGCTTTCTGTAAAGTTCCTGTCATGCTCAGCTTGTTATTCTTTCGTCCTTCCCGTAAAAACTGATAACTGTTTGCAGCACCATCTTCATCCGACACATCCGCCGGGCAGCCGAAATTGTCAAAGTGGTAGGTAAACTTTCGATTATCACCTGTCCGACTGATTTCTCCATCCAATCCCTGTGTTTCAAACACCGTAGTATTTCCATTTCGATAGGAAATTTTCATTCTCTGCCCATTCTGTGGTCCTGTATGTTCAAAAACTTCTGACACTCGTTTTACTCCGCAGTCATCCTGGTACTTATATGAAATCTGTCGCCCATCATTATTCTGTACGCTCACCAGAATATCTCCATCGTAGAAAAATTCCGTACTTTTATTATCCGGATAACTAATTCTGGTCAGATGTCCTGCACTGTCATAGGAAAAATAAATGCTTCTTCCATTCGCATTCAGATTGCCCAGATTATTATCTTTTCCATATCTGAAGTCCATTCTTGCACCGGTAGGATCAATCAGATATGCCAGATAGTTACCTGCTGTGGACGGACCATACTGCGCTTTCTGCAGATTTCCGTTGGAATCCTTGATACTCCGCATGTATTTGTCCTGACCAAACGCATATTCCCAGCCGTTTTTGTCCTTCATGATGTAATAAGAATCTCCGTCAGAAGAACTTGTCTGCGTCAGCTCATATCCAAAGCCATCTTCATCCTTTAATTTATTTCCATCCGCTGTGTCTTTATAAAAGTAATGTCGGGTTCCGTCTCCATCTGTGTAGACATACGGGAAGTTTGCGTTTCCTGTGGCTTCCATTTCCTGGATGAAGTTCATTCTCCAGCCTTTTCCCATACGGTTGTTTTTACTCCGTTCTGACAGATTATACACATGACGGATATGAATCGGCAGCAGCCCACCGCTGGTTGACGCATCTTCATGCACCCATACAAGGTTTCCATTGAAGTCATTAACATAGCCATGGCCTGCGCGTCCGGCATCCTGCTCATGGTAGCTGTAATAGTCCTCGAGTCCTGTTGTACTACGGTAATAAAAGATTCCTTGCGGGAAATACTCGGAAGTAATTCCATAAGAGTTATTGGATGGATAATCAGAAGAAATGAAAACGGCTTCCTGATATGGTGTCTCATTCTGTGCCGTGATAACAATTCCATGATTTACCCCTGTGTTGTACCACTCACGCACCAGTTTTGTTACGTTGAATCCGCACGGTGTAACGGTAATTGTATTACCGGACTGTACCTGCTTTACACTGCAGTAATCCAGTACATTCGACTGATATGCCGGCTGATTGTTCCATGTGGTTGATCCCGGATTCCATCCTCCCGTTACTTTATGGGCGGTAATAAAAAACGGCTGGTTGCTGTCCGAAGAATACCGGTACTGCCATACATAGATTTTTGCATCGTAGATAACCGCTCCAGGTTCCATTGCAGGCAAGCTGGTAAATTTCAGGAAAGAACGGCATTTTCCATATTCCCGGTTATGGCCTACGGTAAAAGAACCATAAGAAGCTACCACCGCGCTGTCCGGACTTTTTTCTCGGACAAACGTATCGTCAATTGCCCTATTTGTTTTCGAGGTTTCTGCCGATGGATCAATCACAACCGGATATACTCGGTTTTCGTCCTGAAGCCATGTCTGATCCGGTACGACGCTTAAAATACTGCAATGCTGCTCCGCATCGGTTTCCAGTTCATAGTGTACCTGTTCCGAATAATTTCCGGCTGCATCGTACATACACGGCGGGGCAAAATAATAAAAAACTTCTTCTGTTTCTTCATCAATCAGGTCAATTCCTCCGTCTTCCCGAATGACAATCATCATCCCCGGGAACTGCAGGGAAAACGAATATTCAAGAGCTGCTGCTTTTACCGATTTTAAGATCAGGTTTTCTTTTACCTGTTCTCCGATGATTTTGTATTCGAGATCTACATTCTCTGCAATCTCTGCATAATGTCCGGCAGCCACAAGACCCGGAACACTCATTTTTTCCTGATTTTCCTGCTCCACGCTTTTTTCTTCTGTTTTCTGCACTGCGGCTCTGTTCTGCATTCCTTCTTCTGTCGGATAGAGATTTTCCGGCTGAAATACAGCTTCACGCTTCTGTGCCTGTACTGCCGCCTGGCTTCGGATGTTCTGTTTTTTCTGCTTTTCTGCCAGAAATCCCCAGCTCAGTTTTCTTCCCGTTTTTTCAATAGTAACCATTTCATTTGCATTACTGCTTTCTGCAAAATGGACTTTTACCCGGGATGCATGGTTCTGATAACCGTTTTCTGTTTTTTCCAGTCTGTTATCAATTTCCTTCCACTCTTCTCCTTCTTTATAATGAACCGGGTATCCGTAAATGACGGCTGCACCGCCATGATTTTCTGTTCGGAAGTTTTTGGTAAAACGGTCTCGTTTCTGTAAAATTTCCGCGATTACGCGATCTGTTTTCTGACTCATTTTAATTTCTCCTTTTTCTTCATCCTGTATTGTTTCTGGTTTCGTAAATACTTTATCTGCGCGCTTCTGATAAAGTTCTAAATTTAGAGAATCACCTATTGACTTTTCTCTATGGAAACTCTAATATAGAAATATAATCTTCTCTATCTTTAGGTTTTTCTCTAAATTTGATCTCATTATATAGAGTATTCTCTATTTTGTCAATACATTTTTTAGGCTTTTATCTATTTTTTTTATTGGAGGTATGTTATGAACTGCGTAGAACGTGTAAAGCAAATCTGTAAAGAGCGGAAAATTCCAATATCGAAGCTGGAAAAAGACCTTGGGTTTTCCAACGGTTATGTCGGTCAGCTAAAAAAAGGATCCTTCCCCGCTGAGCGTCTTTCCAAAATTGCCGACTATCTGAGTCTTTCCCCTCAATATCTGATGTACGGAGAGGAACCTGCACCAGATCCGGTACTGACTTCCCGTGACGAACGGGATATTGAAAAAATCCTCGCCCGCACCAAAGAACAGCTTCTTTCTCAGGAGGGGCTGATGTTTGACGGCGATCCCGCTTCCCCGGAAGCCATCGATTCCATTCTTTCGGCAATGCAGATCGGTATGGAACTCGCAAAAAAGAAGAACAAAGAAAAATACACACCGAAAAAATATAAAAAGGACTGATGTCTATGGACATAAAAAAAAGAGCGAATCAGATCGCTCACCGATTCCAGTCACGGAATCCTTTTGAAATTGTCCGTGGACTGAATGTGATTCTCGTGGATGCTCCTTTAAGCGGAGTCCGTGGTTTTTATCAGTATTTTCAGAGAAACCATATCATCTATCTCGATGAAACTCTTTCCGAGCAGGAGCGCACACTGGTTCTGGCACACGAACTTGGGCATTTGTTTCTCCATAAAAAGGCAAATGCCATCTTTATGGATACCAGAACTCATTTAAAAACGGCAGAATATGAAACCGAAGCTGATACCTTTGCCATTGAGCTGCTCCTGCCTGATGACACTTTCTCAGAATATCTTTCTGCGGGCTATACCTCAGAGCAGATATCACGGATTACGGGCTATGCGCAAAGATTGATTGATTTAAAAGCTTCTCATATCAAAATATTGTAATTTCGTTAACTCACAAAAAGACAGCTTCCTGCCTGATGGATTGACTCCATTCTTAAGGCAGGAGGCTGTCTTTTCCTACTATACCCGCTCTACTAAAAGCTGCTGCATCGGCGTAAGATTTTCGGTTTTAAGGTCGTTCAGTTCCCGAATTTTTTCCGTTGTCGTATAAAATTTCTTTGCGATATCCCACAGGGTATCCCCCGGCTTGACGAAGTAGCAGGTGATGCCCGGGAGGCTTTGCAGTTCTTCCGGATCTCGGTCTTTTTCTTCGACGTACTGCATTACCATCTCTTT
This sequence comes from Fusicatenibacter saccharivorans, assembly GCF_027667425.1. Taxonomy (NCBI): domain Bacteria; kingdom Bacillati; phylum Bacillota; class Clostridia; order Lachnospirales; family Lachnospiraceae; genus Fusicatenibacter; species Fusicatenibacter saccharivorans. The sequence goes on along the minus strand of NZ_JAQEGR010000007.1, from coordinate 133,727 downwards.
TCTACGGCGGAATACGAGGGCGTTCAGGTTCAGTACGACTTTGGCTTCGATGTCGCTGCTGTCCGGCATGGTTGTGGAGAGCTGGTCAATGGAGGACTGGAGTTCGTAGCGGCAGTCCGGTCCGATTTCCGGGACTTCGATGGTGTGGCGGAAAGGGAGGGCGGTTTCGGCGGCGTAGAATGGCATTTCATCGTCGCTCACGACATAGAGCGCCCTGAGTTCCACCACACCGGTTACTTCGATGCCGTTTTCTACGTTTCTTTCCTCGTCGATCTTGATTTTGCCGTCGCTGTGGCAAATCTGCAGAATTTTATTTTTCGGCACGCGCATCTGCAGTTTGTCGGTCAGGCGGCATTTGGAGGAATTGCGGATCAGAAGGCTCTCCAAAGTCTCCTCCTGCACTTTTGGAATGCATTCTCGGTGCGGATGGTAAACGTCCTGCAGAAGTGATACGGTTTCTTCCTGATACAGACAGATGTCAAGTTCGAGTACGGCCTCCGCCTGCAGGACCCGCTCCTCGCCGTCGGAATCGGGCTGGATTTCGAGTGTGGTCTGGCCGAGTGTGCTTTCGATCCGCGGGATCATCTCGGAGATGCAGCCCTGGCATTCCACTTCTGCCTGGAACGGGAGCGCCTGCTCCACCCACTGCAGCGGGTGATCCTCCTCGCCGTCGCTGTACAGGCAGAAGACAAAGAGTTCTCCCTGCGCACTGACCCGCCCCTCCTCAGAGCGGAGATCGAGACCGCGCACTTCCAGATCCTGCCAGAGAATCTCGTGCAATTCCGGCTTGCCGGACGGAATCGTAAGCTCCTTTTTGACACGCAGCACATCTTTTTTCTGCACTGCAAGCTCAACCACGCGGTATTCCTGCCTTTTTACCGCGACGTCGCTCTCCCCGCGGATTTCCATCGGCACGGCAAGGTCGCACAGTTCCTCGATCCACGCGTGCAGCGTGACGATCGCGCGCACGCCCAGCTTCCGCGAGTTGATGAGATGCAGGTTCAGATCTTCCACTTCCCAGGTGATGCAGACCTTGTCGCCGCCGGTCAGACCATCGAGATGGATCGTCTCGTCGATCGGAAGCTCGCCGGAGAGCTGGCAGATCCGGCGCCGTTCGCCGTCGGAGACGTACAGCAGATGAAAGGCGAGGCCGCCGAATACACGCGCTTTTCCTTCCGAAATCTGCACATCCCCGATCGTCACCTCGCCTTTTTTCTGAATCATCCGCCCCACATCGGGCCGTGCGTCCGGCACATTGTAGTCCTCATCAAACGTAATCTGTGACACCGCTTCGCTTTTTCTGCTGATCTGATGCAGAATCTTTTTTACAAAATCCATAAGGCTCCTCCCACTCTAATCCTCAAATACGACTGAGATTCCCGCCGCCGCTTTCGTTTTCAGCACGACGTAAGGGCAGGAGGCGGCGCCTTTCTGCTCCTCCTTTGCGGCAGGTCCGACGAGTTTTGTCCGCACGAAAACGGCGTTTTCCGATTTCGATACTTCTTCGATCTGTATAGAAAAGCCTCCGCTTTTCTGCTTTCCGTAGCCGCGCAGTATGTAGAGATCGTCCCCGCTCTCGTACGCCATCTGGAACGCGGATTCTTTTTTCCTGCGCAAAATCTGATCGATTTCCGGCGGAAAATCGCCCGGCTTTACAATCGCATACGACAGTTCTTTCCGCTCGCCCTCGCTCACATCTGTGATCCGGCACGATGCCAGGAGCATCAGAATCACCGCCGCCAGAAGAACTCTTCCCCGTCTCTTTTTCTTCATCATTCCAAACGCCGCTTCCTGCTCTTTCTATCCATTGTATGACGGGCCACAGTCTTCTATGACGCAAAATCTTTTTCCGAAAAAGACGAAAGTTATTGCAACCCGCCCCATATATGACATATACTGAAAAGTACGCAATAACTGAATATCACTATTTTTACCAAGAGGAGAAAAAGATTCATGATTCGTTTTATTCTGGTCATTCTGACCGCTTTTCTGTATCTGATTCTGTCGATCCCGGTGCTTCTTGTTCTGCTTCTGATCCGGAAGAAAAAGCCGGAGGTCTGTGACAAGGTAAGCCGTGCGCTGATCCGCTGGATTTTCCGCGTAATTCTGTTTTTTTCCGGCACGAAGGTCACCGTAAAAGGTCAGGAAAATATTCCGAAGGACCGGGCTGTTCTATACATCGGCAATCACCGCAGCTATTTTGATATCCTTGTAACCTACACAACGGTTCCGGGCTCCTGCGGATTTGTCGCAAAAAAAGAGCTTTCACGCATTCCGCTGTTAAAGAACTGGATGGAACTCATCCACTGCCTGTTTCTCGACCGTTCCGACATCAAGCAGGGTCTGCAGATGATTCTCTCCGGATGTGAGGAGATCAAGAGCGGCACTTCCATCTGTATCTTCCCGGAGGGTACCCGCGGCAAGACGGAGAGCGAGCTGGAGCTCGGCGAGTTCCACAACGGTTCATTCAAGATGGCAACGAAAACCGGCTGCCCGATCATTCCGCTTTCGATTTCCGGATCCAGAGAAATTCTGGAAGCACATTTCCCGAAGATCCGCGGTACCCACGTTACCGTAACGTACGGCAAGCCGATCATTCCGGGCGAGCTTACGAAGGAAGAGAAAAAAGAGATTGGAAATTATACGAAAAACATTCTATTAGAACAATTGAAAGAAAATGCTTGAAAATGCCAGACCCCTGCGATATAATAAATATATAAAAAGAAAGCACCCACTCCAAAGTGGATGCTCTCGAGAAAAGGGTTAAATGTTCTTACGAACACCGCCTATCCCGTTTGCCGACGGGGTAGGCATTTTTATTTTCGCTTATTTCTCTTATCGAGAAAGGTAAGCAACGCAATGATGAAGCCTCCGAAGGAAATCAGTAAAGCTAAGATTCCCAGAAAAACCATAATAATTTCGTATGCTGTCATTTACGCCACCTCCCTTCCTATGTATTCATTAGCTCGGGAGGCTACCACCCTGTCATGGGTACTTTCCAGTTTAAAATTTTATCATAATTTCTGTGCTGTTTCAAGCATCTCCACAATCTTTCCATATTCCATAAAATGCGATGCCTTTACCAGAATCTGATCGCCGTCCTGTAAGAGCTTCGGCAGTTCTGCCATCAGGCTCTCGCGGTCTGCAAAGTGGCGTACCTCAAGCTTCGAATCAGCCTCTTTTGCCGCTTTTGCAAGATGCTCGCAGAGCGGTCCCGCACAGTAGAGGGCGTCAATGCCGCAGGTTCCGGCGTGTGTGCCGACTTCGGCGTGAAGTGCTGCCTCATCGGTTCCAAGCTCGCCCATATCGCCGAGTACAGCCACTTTTCTTCCCTTCGCCTCTTTCAGAACATCGAGAGATGCCTTCATCGAAACCGGGTTTGCGTTGTAGCAGTCATCGACAACGGTGTATTTTCCTGTCTCGATGATGTGGAATCTTCCGCTCACCGACTGCAGTGTCTCGATTCCCTGTTTGATCTGCTCCAGCGTCAGCCCGTACGTGCATCCGACTGCGGTTCCGGCCAGCGCATTGTAAACCATATGGCGTCCCGGAATCGGAATCAGTGCAGAAAAGCTCCCCTGCGGGGTATGAATCCGGCAGGAAATGCCGCGGAAGCCCTGGCTCTCGATCTCATCGGCATAATATTCGTTCTTTTCATCCAATCCGAAATGAACCGGCTTGATGCCGTGAACCGTTCCAACAGTAGACAGCTTATCATCGTCCCCATTGATGATAATGTGCCCGTTCTCACGCAGATGATCAAAGATCTCGGTTTTTGCCTGTAAAATACCATCTCGCGTCTTCAGATTTTCCAGATGGCACCAGCCGATATTCGTGATGACTGCAGTCTCCGGGCGCGCGATCTTCGCCAGACGGTGCATCTGGCCGAAATCGTCGATTCCCATCTCGAGAACCGCCATCTCATCCTCCTCGCGCAGGCGGAAAACAGTAAGTGACAGTCCCAGCTCATTGTTAAAGTTCGCATCCGTTTTCAGCACACGGTATTTCTGCGCCAGCACCGACGCGATCGTCTCCTTTGTACTGGTCTTTCCAACACTTCCCGTAATGCCGACAACCGGAATATTGAGCTGCTGCATATAGTATTCTGCCATTGCTTTAATGGCCTCCATGGAATCCTTCACGAGGATATACGGGCATGGCGGTGTTTCAAGTTTCTGCTCGGAAATGACAGCAAGTGCGCCCTGGGAAGCCACGTTCGGGATAAATTTATGGCCGTCCACACGCTCACCCGGAATTGCAACGAAGAGGCTTCCCTCTCCCGCTTTCCGGCTGTCCGTCACGATATCCGTGACTTCCGCTGTTTTCTTTTCTTCCGGTCCGAAGTAGATTCCGCCGCACACCTCTGTGATGTGCGCAAGTGTCATATTTTTCATGCGTTGTTACCTCTTTTTCTGAGAGAAAGCTGGATCAGCAGCTCGCAGAGTTCCGGATAGGAAATGCCGAGTACCTGTGCCTCCTGCGGCAGAAGGCTGGTCGGGGTCATGCCCGGAAGGGTGTTTGCCTCGAGGCAGTACATTCTTCCGTCCTTGCGCATCATAAAGTCGAGACGGCAGTAGTTTTCGATACCGAGAGCGGCAGCGCCGTCCTCTGCGTGCTTCTGCATTTCTTTCGTCTGCTCCTCCGTCAGTACGGCCGGGCAGGTATCAACAGTAGCTCCGGCTTTGTATTTGTTCGTGTAATCATAGAAGCCTTCGATCGGTGCAATCTCGATGATCGGGTAAGCCTTTCCGTCTACCACGCCAACGGAGAACTCTCTTCCCTCGATATACTCCTCAACGACAACCTCCGGTTCGTAGGAGAAAGCATCCTTCATAGCCTGCCAGTATTCTTCGTTCGTGTGTGCAATATAGACACCGACACTGGAACCGCCGCAGCACGGTTTTACGACAACCGGAAGCTCCAGGCCAAAGCCGGACAAAGGCTCGCTCTCCTGGCCTTTTTTCAGGGTCACGCCGTTCGGGGTCGGCACATGGTGTGCACGGAAGAACTGTTTTGTGATGGATTTGTCCATTGCGAGGGCGCTGCTTAAATAGCCCGTTCCGGTATACGGAATGCCGAGCAGATCGAACGTAGCCTGTACCTTTCCGTCCTCTCCGTTTGCGCCATGCAGGGCAAGGAAAACAACATCCGCTGCCTCGCAGAGTTCCAGTACGTTCGGTCCGAAAAATCTGCGGCGGGATTCGATCATTTCGTTTAATCCTGCATCAAAGCTGTGCATATATTCTGCTGCTTTGTCTATATCGTACGCCTCCTCTGCAAATACATCTTCCAGGTTCCCCTTCACATCGATACCGCAGAAAACGTCTACCAGAACTGCCTGATGGTTTTTCTCGCGGAGTGCCTTGCAGACCATAGTTCCCGATGTAATGGATACCGAACGTTCCGTGCTGGTTCCTCCAGCTAATACTACTATTTTCATCTATCAAAATCTCCTTTATTTGATGTGCTTCTGCTGTGATGCTTAAGCGTTTTTCCTACAGGCTGTTTTTCTGTGTAGGCTGCGGCCCGGTTACATCATCCAGGCTATAGTATACGATAACCGGGTCACCAATTTCAATAGCATTGAACACTTTTTCTGCTTCTGTGTATGGGGTATTCACACATCCGTGGGATCCGTTCGTCAGATAGATGTCCCCGCCGTACTCGGTACGCCAGCTCGCATCGTGGATTCCGACGTCGCCGTTAAACGGAAGCCAGAACATGACATGGCTCGGATAGAGCTTGAAATCACAGTCACTTTTTTTCGCATCCACCGCCCAGACACTGCCTGCCGGAGTGTCATAGCCCGTCGCATGATTGCCCGTTGTGACCGGTGTTTCCGTCACCAGAACGCCATCCTTGTAGCACCACATTTTCTGCTGGGAAATGCACACCTCGACGTATGTATTTCCGATATCATTGGCCGAGCGGTCATTGGCCGTATAGAGGTAAACCGGGTCGAGATTTCCCTGTGTTTCGTCCTCGATCGCCTGCAGAAGTGCCTGCGTCGTCTCCTCCTTGTCGATGCACCAGCCGTAATCGCCGCCCGCATTCAGGTTAATGGTCGCGCCAAGACTCGTTTTGAAGGTATGCGCCAGCCCGAAGGTGTCCGTCTCATACGCCATATGGCGCACAAAAGCTGCCGCTTCGTCCTGCGAAATCGTGTAGGTTCCATCCTCCCCCTGTACGAGCCAGCTCTGTAAGGTCGCCCGGTCTATGGCATAGCTGTTTTCACCGATTGCATACGTGATCCGCGCCGCTGTCAGGTGGTTCAGTTCCGCCATTTTCCCATTCAGTGCTTCATCATCCTGCGTAATGTCCGGTTTCCGGTAAACATCTTTTTCTTCCAGATCCACGCTCGCCGCTCCGGCATCCAGCGCCTCGATGACAGCCTGCTCCGCCTTCTCATAGTCCACCTGCTCGCCCTCTGTTTCCGGCACAATAACGTACGAGGTTCCGTCATCCGTCAGATACGCATCCGTCGGCGCTTCCTGCTGTTCTTCCTGAAACCCTTCCATCGTCTGCAGTTTTTCCTGCACCATTTCTTTGTCATAGACAGAGTCCGCCGCCACCTGGTTTTCTTTCTCTTTCCAATAGAATGCAGGCCATGCAAGAGTATTCTGGGACTCCAGCAGTTTTTCCACCGCGTGGTCGTCCACATACGTGAGGCCGATCTCCGTGCCGCTTAATGTCTCTGTTTTTCCACCGCGCTCGGTAATGCTGAGTGTATAATCCACAATGTGCTTCTGAATTTCCTCTTTGACCTGCTCTGCGGTCAGCCCTGCGCAGTTCAGTCCGTTGATCGCGGTTTTCGGGAAAAAGTGGGATGCATAGTAATGCCCCACGCCCGCGTAACTGCCTGCGGCCGCAAGGAGTATGATTCCTGCGGCAATTCCTATTACTTTCTTTTTCATGTTTTTCCTTTCTGTCCCATAGAAAATTTCTTTTTAACTTTCTAATAGAAAAAAGCCGGAACTCCCACACCAGAGTTCACAAAAACTGTGTCCCCCGGGAGAATCCGGCTTTTGTATTTTTACTTATCTGTTATTTGCTTTCCAGAATCTTATCCACGCTGACCAGTTTGACACTCAGCACGAATACCTGACCTGCGATTTCCAGCTCTTCCGGTGTCGGGAAAGACGGTGCAATACGGATGTTGGAATCCTGCGGATCGTTGTGATATGGATACGTTGCGCCCGCGCCTGTCATGGTAAGACCGGCCTCGTTTGCCTTTGCAACGATCTTCTTTGCGCATCCCTCCATCGCATCGAAGGAGATAAAGTATCCGCCGTTCGGTTTTGTCCAGGAAGCGATGCCAAGGCCGCTCAGCTCCTGATCCATTACCTGCAGAATTGCCTCGAATTTCGGTCTTAAGATCTCAGCATGCTTTTTCATCTGATTCATCACGCCGTCCAGGTTCTGGAAGAATTTTACATGGCGCAGCTGATTCAGTTTATCATGACCGATGATCTGGAAGTTCATGTACTCCTGTGCCTCTTTGATGTTTGCCTCAGAAGAAATGAGAGCTGCAATTCCGGCTCCCGGATAGCTTACTTTCGAGGTGGATACGAACTCATAGACCATATCCGGATTTCCGGCTTTCTCGCACTCCTCGATGATGTTCAGCAGGTGATCCTGTCTGTCATCATACAGGTGATGGATGATATATGCATTATCCCAGAAAATACGGAAGTCTTTGGCTGCCGGTTTCAGGTTTGCAAATCTTCTGACGGTCTCATCGGAGTAGGTGTAGCCCTGCGGGTTGGAGTATTTCGGTACACACCAGATTCCCTTGATGGCGTCATCTTCTGCAACGAGTTTTTCTACCATGTCCATGTCCGGTCCTTCCGGCGTCATCGGAACATTGATCATCTCAACGCCGAAGTACTCGGTTACACCGAAGTGACGGTCATAGCCCGGTACCGGACAGAGGAATTTTACTTTGTCCAGCTTGTTCCACGGAGTGCAGCCTGCAACGCCCTTCAGGAACGAACGTGCTACGGTATCAAACATAATGGTAAGGCTGGCGTTTCCGTAAACGATGACGTTTTCCGCCGGAACCTCACAGATATCTCCGATCAGTTTTCTTGCTTCCGGAATACCGGTCAGCACGCCGTAGTTCCGGCAGTCGGTTCCATCTTCTGCGAAGGTGTCTTCATTTTTCGAGAGAACGGTAAGCATTCCTTCCGTGAGATCTAACTGGGCTGCTGCAGGTTTTCCTCTGGAAATATTCAGATTGAGGCCTTTTGCTTTTACCTCTGCAAATTCCTGCTCCAGTCTGGCTTTCTCGGCAACTAATTCTTCTTTGGTCCATTCGATATACGGTTTCATGAAACGTCCTCCCTTGTACTTTCCTTACCCGTTTTTCAGGTTTCTTGCTCAACTAAAGACCATTTTACCAGATCATGAGTTTCTGTCAAGGAGAACTTGCATGTTTTATACACTTTTCAGCATTTTATCCCACTTTTTGCAGTTTTATACTTCATTTCCTGCAATTTCAGCCAAATGTTTTTCGTATGACGGACATACGTCCGCTTCCAAAAGATGTTTTAAACGTTGTCAGACTGCCATCTTCCCGATGCACCGCACGGCAGAACAAGGCCGGTCGACTTGACCGGAAGGCCGATTTCCTGTGCTTCTACGTGGCCTTTGTACTGTTTTAATTCCAGGGAAATCATGTACGTCAGGACAGCCGGTGCAAGTCCTGTCGTGTAAGAATTCACAAGGAAGAACAGCGGGTCATCGCTTAAGAGCTGCGTGCAGAGCTTGATGAACGGATGAATCGACTCCTCGATTTTCCAGATCTCGCCCTTTGGTCCTCTTCCGTAGGACGGCGGGTCCATGATGATCGCGTCGTAGTGGTTGCCTCTGCGGATCTCGCGCTCGACAAATTTGGTGCAGTCATCCACAAGCCAGCGGATCGGCTTGTCCGAAAGGCCGGACACGGCAGCGTTCTCTTTTGCCCAGTTGACCATGCCTTTGGATGCATCGACATGTGTGACGCTTGCGCCTGCTGCGGCCGCTGCGAGCGTTGCGCCTCCCGTGTAGGCGAACAGGTTCAGCACTTTAATCGGGCGGTTGGCACGGCGGATCAGATCGCCGAACCAGTCCCAGTTCGTTGCCTGCTCCGGGAAAAGGCCGGTGTGTTTGAAGCTGAACGGTTTCAGGCGGAAGGTCAGGTCTTTATAGTTGATCTCCCACTGCTCCGGCAGATGGAAAAACTCCCATTCTCCGCCGCCCTTGCTGCTTCTGTGATAATGACCGTTTTTCTTTTTCCAGCCCGGATTTTCTTTTTTCGTGTTCCAGATGACCTGCGGGTCTGGTCTTACCAGAAGGTAATCTCCCCACCGCTCCAGTTTTTCTCCGCCGGACGTATCCAGCACTTCATAATCTTTCCATCCATCTGCTATCCACATTTTATTGGTTTCCTTTCTCTTTTATCTCAAAATTTATCGTGTTCTGAATTGTACGTTCCTATGATACCATAAAAGTATTGTTTTTCCAAAACATTTCTTATATCATAGTTCTGGGCATCCGCGCATTTGATCCGGAAATCTGCCCGTGGAAAGGATTTTTCTCATGGAAACCGTACTCTTATATCAGATCAAAGGAACGAAAACAGCTGTGCTTTTAAAGCCGGTTCTCTTAAAGCTCGGTATCCGCGTGCGCATTGTGGAACCGGAACAGTATCTCCAGTCGATCGGATTTCTTGCCGGAAATAAAGCATTTGCAGAATCCCCCGAAGCCTATGACGGCGCCGGATTTGATGAACCAATGATGGTCATGGCCGGCTTTTCCGAGCGGAAACTCGATCTTTTTCTCACCGAAATGCGCCGGAAAAAAGTGCCGCCGATCGCCCTCAAAGCCATCGTCACAACGCAGAACCAGGCGTGGAATTCGCTGCAGCTCTACAGAGAATTAAAAGAAGAACACGAAAAAATGAAATCGTACCGGAAATAACTGGTCTGGTCAAAAAATCCGGAATTGGAACTTTTTCTTCATGCCACCACTCCCTATAATAGGGTGCAATCAAGGAACGAAAGTTCCAGATACCAAAGGAGTGCGTTGTTATGAAAAATGAAAAAGTCTGGAAAATCGCAATGACAGGTGTCTTTGCAGCCCTTTCCTACGTTGTCTTCACCTTCCTGCAGTTCAAAATCTGGCTGCCAGGCGGAGATGCCACCTCAATCCATTTCGGAAACGCTGTCTGTGTGCTCGGTGCGCTAATTCTCGGCGGTGTTTACGGCGGAATCGGCGGTGCGATCGGCATGACCATCGGAGATCTTCTCGATCCGGTCTATGTGGTATACGCACCAAAGACCTTCATCTTAAAATTCTGCATCGGCCTCATCGCAGGACTGATCGCACACAAAATCGGTAAAATCAACGAGCAGACCGATCAGAAACAGATCTTCAAATGGGCACTGCTTGCAGCCATCGGCGGACTTCTGTTCAATGTGATCTTCGATCCGCTCATCGGTTACTTCTACAAACTGGTTCTTCTTGGAAAACCGGCAGCAGAGGTTACCTTAAGCTGGAACGTAGCGGCAACTTCCATCAACGCCGTACTTTCCACCATCGCTTCCGTTGTCATCTACATGGCACTGCGTCCGGCTCTTCAGAAATCCGGACTGTTTAGCCAGGTAAAAGCAGCAGCGAAATAAAAAAACAAATTTCATTTACGCGATATCCAAAAAAGTCACCATGTTCTATTTCGAACCGGTGACTTTTTTCATGCATTTCTTTTTATTTTTCAGCGGTGGCTGCTGCCTCTTTTTCCTCGTGCTTCGGGGTCAGCTTCTCGTTGATGAATCCATTTTCTTTCATCTTCTCTTACTCCTCATTTTTTGTTTTTTCTCCGGCGAACCACGCTTTTTCAATCATTTCCAGTTCCCGGATATCAATACAGTTGGGAATGCTTCCTTCTCTTACCGCCTTCTGGCACTCTTTGAGATCCATCCAGCGGACTGCTTCTACTTCCGACTCCTGTAGATGCAGTTTTTCCGCCTCGACCGGCTTCGTGTAAAGATACACGGCGCTGACCTCATGATCGTGGAACGGTTTTCCGTAAAAAACACCGTGTGATACTTTTTCCAGCAGGCCAAGATCCCTCAGCTCCTCTGCCTCTGCGTGGATGCCGAGCTCCTCGCCGATTTCCCGCAGAGCCCCTTCCAAATACGTATCGCCCGCCGAGAGATGGCCGGCGCTTGAAATATCGTAGCAGCCCGGATTCGAATCTTTCCAGGCACTCCTTTTCTGCAGCAGTACCTCACAGCCGCTCTTCTCATTCGCCCGTGCAATCCAGATATGTGCCGTTCCGTGACACCGTCCCTCACTGTGCGCCACGCCGCGTTCTACGATGGTTCCGGTCGGCGTGCCGTCGCCTGAGCGCTCCTCAAAAAGTTCCATCTGTTTTCCGTTCAGCACCGCTTCTGCGAGCGTGTCGCCCACATACCGCAGCTTCAGGGAGAAAAACGGCTCGTCTTCATTCAGAAGGCGGAAAAAGATTTTGTCTCCCTCCCACAGATTCAGGTGCAGGACGTCCTCTTTTTTCACCCAGGCGAGTTCGCCCTCATCACATGCAGTCGGTTCTCCCGTGAATCCGTCTGCCGTGTAGAGACACATATACTCCATGTACTCCACCGTTTTGCTGTTTTCTGCCTCTGTCACAAAGGTAACGAGACCGCGGAAACGCCAGCTCGTCAGCGTGTAGCCGGTTTCCTCTTTTACTTCACGCAGCAGGCATTCCTCCGGGCTTTCGCCAAGTTCCGCATGGCCGCCGACGCCGATCCACTTGTCCTTGTTGACATCGTTCTTTTTCACCGTGCGGTGCATCATCAGATAGCTGTCATCCTTTTCGATGTAGCACAGCGTTGTCATGCAGCCTCTGCCTCTTTCTTCTGTTTTTTCCTCCATCTTGGACTCCCTCCGTCGTGCGCCGGACTTCTTTCCGCTTCTTTTGTTTTTCAGGAAAAATGTATTTCTGCACACACCTTTTTCTCGTTTTCTATTCTACCATACTTTTTCAGAATTCCAGCAACAAATTTCTATCTTTTTGCAGATCTTTCACGAAAAATGTAACGACCATTCCGCATCTTCTTGACTCTCACACAGTACTGTGTTAAAGTGTCTGTAATTGATGTTTTGTCACCCGTAAACAACGTTTCTTATCATTTCTTACATTTGAGGTTTTCATGATGGAAAAACAGACGATAGTTGTGAAAGTCGGCACCAGCTCCCTGACACTCTCAGACGGAACCATGGATGCTGAAAAAATACGGAACATTACGACCCAGCTTGCCGCGCTGCAGACGGCAGGCCACCATGTGATTCTCGTTTCCTCCGGTGCGATCGCCGCAGGCTTTTCCCGTCTCGGCTTTAAAAAACGGCCGACGAAAATTGACGATAAACAGGCTGCCGCTGCTGTCGGCCAGGGCCTTCTGATGGAGGAATACACGAAAAATCTGATGGCGTACCAGATTCCGTGTGCGCAGATTCTTTTGAACCGCAGTGACTTTGAGGACCGCCGCCGCTATAAAAACATCTTCGGCTCCCTCTCCGTCCTGCTCGGGCGCGGTGCGATTCCGATCATCAATGAGAACGATACGATCGCGATTGAGGAGCTGAAGGTCGGCGACAACGACACGCTCTCTGCCCAGGTGGCTGCGATGCTGCATGCATCGCTTCTGATTCTGCTGACCGATATCGACGGGCTCTACACTACCAATCCAAAGAGTGACCCGAATGCGCGCCATATCGACGTGGTAAATGAGATCACGCCGGAGCTCACTGCTGCGGCAGGCGGTGCGGGATCGGGCAACGGAACGGGAGGCATGACAACGAAGCTCTCCGCCGCTTCGCTTGCCACAAGAGCCGGTGTGCCGGTTCTGATCTGCTCCTCGGCGGAGGAAAACAACATTGTGCGTGCGGTGAAAGGAACCGCAAAAGGAACGTACTTTACCGCCAGCGGCCACAACATGAAAACGCGTCTGCAGTGGATGGCATTCTATGCGCCGAGTGCGGGCAACCTCTACGTCGATGAGGGTGCCGCAGAAGCACTTGCTGTTCAGGCAAAGAGCCTGCTTCCTAAAGGCATCGTGGCAGTCGAAGGCGATTTTAAGAAAGGCGATGTCGTCAGCGTCTTCCGGCGCGGCAGCCATGAATATCTCGGAAAGGGCATTGTCAACTATGACCGGCCGGATCTGCAGAAAATCATGAACGAAAGCACCAGCCACACGGAAGCAATCAACCGCGATAACTGGATCGGCGCGGAATAAATGGTGCCGAATAAAGCATTCTTTTGTTTACGAAAATTCCCCTCCGTGTTATAATATTTGTATTCAGCCGGCTGCAGGTTTTTCTTTCAGCGAGGAAAGGAAGCTGCATCCGGTTTTCCATGTGCTTTTGGTTTTACTTCGAGAGCACAGCAAACACAAAGGAGGGTTTTTACCAATGAAATACGATTTTACATCTCTGATGAACCGCAGCGGCCACGATTCGATCGCTGTCGATCAGATCCCGATTCCGGGTGCGGAAGTCAAAGAGGGCTTCTCCCGCATCCCGATGTGGGTGGCCGACATGAACTTCCCGTCTCTTCCGACCATTCAGGAAGCAATTCACGCGAGAGTCAACGAACCGCATTTTGGCTACTTTAATCTGCCGGATGCATATTTTGACAGCATCATCCGCTGGCAGAAAGAGCGCAACGGTGTGGAAGATCTGCCGCGTGAGGCGATCGGCTATGAGAACGGCGTGCTCGGCTGTGTTGCTTCGGCTGCTGCCGCTTTTACATCCCCGGGCGAATCCATTCTTCTGCATTCCCCGACATACATCGGTTTTACCGGTGTTCTTGAGAACTGCGGACGCAATATCGTTCTCTCCGATCTTGTTCAGGATGAGAACGGCGTATGGCGTATGGACTACGCCGATATGGACCGCAAGTTAAAAGAACACAACATTCATTTCGCGATTTTCTGCTCTCCGCACAACCCGACAGGCCGTGTCTGGGAGCGCGAGGAAATTGAAAAGGCGATGGAAATTTACAAAGCAAATGAATGCGTTGTCATCTCCGATGAGATCTGGTCTGACCTGACACTGCCGGGCTTCAAACATATCCCAACGCAGTCCGTTTCGAAGGATGCACGCGAGCGCACCATCGCACTTTATGCACCGTCCAAGACCTTTAACCTGGCTGGCCTTGTAGGCTCCTACCACATCATCTACAACCGCATGCTGCGCGACCGTGTGGAGAAGGCTTCGTCCCTTTCTCACTACAATTCTCCGAACGTACTCTCTGTTCATGCGCTGATCGGCGCTTACCGTCCGGAGGGATACCAGTGGGTGGATGAACTGCGCGAAGTGCTGAAATCGAATGCGGATTATGCGTACAACTACATTCTCGAGCATTTCAAGGGCGTGAAGCTTTCCAAACCAGAAGGAACGTACATGCTGTACCTCGACTGCGAGGAGTGGTGCAAGGAGCATGATACCGATATGGATACACTGCTGAAAGCCGGTGTTGCTGTCGGCGTGATCTGGCAGGACGGACGGCCGTTCCACAGACCGTATGCGATCCGCCTGAATCTGGCACTGCCGCATGTGCTTGTGAAAGAGGCATTTGACCGTATGGATAAGTATGTATTCAATGCGAAATAATTGTATTTTCTAATTTTATAAGCCAAACATAATGAAAGACCGAAACGGACATTTTCCTCTGCCGTTCCGGTCTTTCGCTGTTTTGTGCATCCTATTTTTTCAGTTTTGCTCCAGCTCCCGCTGTGCCAGCATCTCTTCCACGTTGATGCCGTACTTCTTTAAATTGACGCGGCCGTTTTCCAGCACAATGCCGTCTGCCTCCAGCATATCCGCCTGTTTCCCGGCGCCGCCGAAGACAAATTCCGCGGCCAGTTCGCCTTTGGAGTTTACCACACGGTAGCATGGAATGTGCTCCGGATCTGTGTTTTTATGTAAGGCGTTTCCCACGGCACGCGCCATCTTCGGCTCGCCTGCAAGCGCTGCTATCTGGCCGTATGTCGCCACTTTTCCGCGCGGAATCTGCTTTACCGCCTCATAGATTCTTTTGGTCGGGCTGTCCGTGATGATGTCGTAGCTCTCGGCGATCATGGTACGCACAGCGTCATCGGGTACGGTTCCGTCGAGGAGAATCGTGTTCCAATGTTCTTTGTTCTGATGATATCCCGGGATAACTGACGCGAATGCATCGCGCCAGTAGTCCCGCCATTCCGGGTTTGCTTTTACATTCAGCTGAATGATTCCGTCCTTTTCATAGACCCACAGAAATGCCTTTTTGCTTCCTTTCACGCGGATGAGCTGCCAGTTGTCATCGTGGAACGGTGCTTCCTGATATGTGTCCGGGAAGGAAAGGCCATAGGATAGCGCTTCTTCTCTTGTCTTCATTGCAGACTTCCTTTCTTCCTGTCGCGGGTGTTTTGATGTTTTTTCCGCAAAACACCCGCTTTTTTCTGTATTCGTCCTGCCGCTGCGATTCTGCTTTTTTCTGCGGCATTTTTCTTTATTATATCAGTCCGCCTGCTTCTGCGCAATTTTTCACCTGCTATTTTTTCATCTTCGGCTGGAAAATCCAGCTTGCAAGATACGCGAAAATCAACGCCGCTGATGTTCCGACAGCCCCCGCCTTTAATCCGCCCTGGAACAATCCTAAAAATCCGCTTTCTTTTACGGCATCTTTTACTCCCTGAAACAAAAGATGCCCGAACCCGAGCAGCGGCACCGACGCGCCTGCCCCGGCGTATTCTGCAAATGGATCGTAGAGTCCCAGAAAGCTCAACACCGCGCCCGTGCACACAAGCGTTACCATAATTCTTCCCGGCAGCATTTTCGTGCGGTCGAGCAGAATCTGGCACAGGGCACAAATGAGGCCGCCGACCCAGAAGGCATTGAAATATTCCATGAACGTTCCCATTTTACACATCCTCCTCCCTCTCGATTACAACCGCCTGTGCAATACCAGGCACGCTGCTGCCCTCCTGAAAGCTGACCTTCGACATCAGCGCACCAGTCGGTACAAACAGAATCCTCTTCCACTCTCCGTTTTCCAGCTTCGGCAGCAGATACTCCGCCAGCACCGATGCCGCACAGCCGCAGCCGCTTCCGCCCGCACCGGTGTCCTGTTTTGCCGGATCGAAGATCAGCATGCCGCAGTCACTGTGCTGTTCCGAGATATCGTATCCTTTTTTCTTCAGCAGCTCCAGCAGAATTTCCCGCCCCACAACGCCGAGATCTCCCGTCACAATGCGGTCGTAATCGGCCGGTTCCCGGTTGAAATCGACGAGGTTCTGTGCAATCGTATCGCACGCAGCGGGGGCCATGCAGGCGCCCATGTTCTGGTTGTCTTTCAGCCCGTAATCAATGATTTTTCCCGTCGTAGCGCCCGTGATTTTCACTCTGCTCTTCGTTTTTCCAAGCACACACGCGCCGCTTCCCGTCACCGTCCAGCTCGCGGACGGCGGGCGCTGGTTTCCGTAGGCGAGCGGAAAACGGAACTCCTTCTCCGCCGTTCCAAAGTGGCTCGATGTCACCGCCAGCACCCGGTCACCGTATCCTCCCGCGACTGCCATCGCGCCAAGCGAAAGCGCCTCTCCCATCGTCGAGCAGGCACCGAACAGGCCGTAGAGCGGGCAGTTCAGATCCACCAGGCCGAACGATGATGCGATTGACTGTGCCAGAAGATCGCCCGCAAAAATCATGCGGATCTGCTCCGGCCTCACATTGGCTTTCTGCATTGCCAGCTTCGCGGTGGCAAGCTGCAGTTCACTCTCGCCCTCCTCCCAGCTCTCCTGCCCGCACATCGGGTCCGAAAGCGTGTGCGAAAAGTATTCGCCCAGCGGTCCATCCTTTTCCTTTTCTCCTACAATCGCCGCGCTGCCCTCGATATAGACGGCTTTGGCAAACGAGATGCTCTGCTTTCCTGTCATCTGTCTCATCGGCAAATTCCTCCGTTTTCTTATTTTGCGTCTTACCATTTCTGACCTTCAGTATTTCCGTTTTTTCCATTCTTACGCATGATTTTCCTGTTTTAGGGAACTCTGTACGCTGTAGCACAAAAATCCTGTTTCAGAAACTTTTAGAGGAATGTTTTTCATGAGTGAAATGCTGTATCTTCAGACGGAGCGTAATATCAAAATCACCAGTCCCGTCGTGACGCTCGGCGATGTGGCGCAGCTTTCCTGTTCAGACGGCGCTGTCCTCGCCCGCAATCAGGTCCGCCGCGTGGCGCATCTTCCCGATGACGGATACGGGCGCTACGTCTGCTCCGCCTCCACCCTCGTCCGCCTCGTCACGGAGGCCGAGGAGCACGTCGATGTCACCCACATCGGCGAGCCGAATTTTATTTTAACGTACGAGGATCCGCGTCAGAAAAACACCTGGATCAGCTGGTGCAAAACGATTCTGGTCGGCATCCTTACGTTTATCGGAACTGCGTTTTCCATTATGACCTTCCACACCGACATCGGCGTCCGCGAGCTGTTTTTGGATGTTTACACCCGTTTTCTCCCGCAGATGACGCCCGGATTTTCGGTGCTGGAAATTTCATATTCCATCGGCATCGGCCTTGGCGTCGTGCTCTATTTCAACCATTTCGGACGGCGGAAATTCACGCAGGACCCGACGCCGCTCGAGGTGGAAATGCGGGTCTACGAGGATGATATCGATACGACCATTATCGAACAGAACGACCGCTCCGGTAAAGGAAAGGAGGCTTTTCATGCGAATCCTGCCAGAGATCCTGCTGATCACAGCCGGTCTTAGCCTTGGCTTTTTCATCGCGAGCGGCCTTGTCGCGCTTGTGATCGGCCTTGGCATCGTGACACGGTACGCCGGCATCACAAAGACAGCAGAGAGTCTGCGTTTTTACGAATGCTGCTGTATGGCCGGGGCGCTGTTCGGCGATCTTTTCTCGCTTGGCACCTTCTCGTTTTCCCTGCCCTCCTGGACGGCCGGTGTGTTCTGGCTTTTTGCGGGCATTTATCTGGGAAGCTGGATCATCGCGCTCGGCGAAGTCGTCAACCTGTTTTCGATCCTCTGCCGCCGGATCGGACTGACGCGCGGACTGCCGTTTGTAATTCTCTGCATGGCGGCAGGGAAAATCGCGGGCTCTCTCTATTATTTTGCAAGTGGATTTCAATAAGAACTGGAGGTAAGATGTGATGCAGAGTTTAAAAAGTGAACGGGCAAAAAAAGAATACGAACAGTTTGTCAAAGAGGTGACGCCAAAGCAGAATCTCTTCTGCAATATGGCAAAAGCCTTTATCGTCGGCGGTCTGATCTGTGTCGTGGGGCAGATTCTGCTCCATATCGGCAAAACGCAGTTCTCACTCAGCAAAGATGACGCTGGCTCCTGGTGCTCGCTGATTCTGATCCTTAGCAGTGTGATTTTAACCGGCCTCAACATCTATCAGAAAATCGTCACCTTTGCCGGCTGCGGTGCGCTCGTCCCGATCACCGGCTTTGCCAACTCGGTTGCAGCTCCTGCGATTGAATATAAAAAAGAAGGACAGGTCTTCGGCATCGGTGCGAAAATTTTCACCATCGCCGGACCTGTCATTCTGTACGGTGTCTTTGCAAGCTGGCTGCTCGGCTTTCTCTATTGGCTGTGGACCGCTGCTGGGAACTGGTTTTAAATCAGTTCCGCAGCGCTTCCGCCTCTTCTTTTGTGCAGCCCTCGCGGCTGTAACGGGCTTTTTCATAGCCGTCGTGCAGCCGTCTCATGCCGTCGCCGGAAAGCTCGTTTCTCTCTTCCAGCTCCGCCGGGGTTTCGGCTCCGGTCGGCTGGTATTTTCCGGCTTTTTTGATCGTTTTTTTATACTGCCGGCGGATACGCATATTCGGGGAGAGATAGCCCTCTTTCTTTTCCCGCCGCCACGGCAGATTTTCCCGTTCGTCGTTTCCCTGATGCAGGAAGAGAACTTCGTCCTCCTCATCCTCTGAGAAGGCTTTTCCCGCATTTTTTACGCTCTGGTAAATCGCCCGCAGAACCGCGGTTCCGACGGCAACCATCACAAGATACATGACCGCCGTAAAAAGATTCTGGATCCACTGCGGCATCGGTTTGTACTCTTTGTCCCCCAGCATATCGGACAGATCGGCCTGCTCCATGCCCTGCGGCGTCTCGGCCTCCGGTGTTTCGATCGTAAGATCGCTTTCCAGCTCTTTCGGCTCATATCCTGCGATCGCCTCCGCAATCGGATCCTTTCCGTAGAGCGCCGATGGGAGCACGAACAGTACCAGAAGGAGTACTGCAATTTTCAGGATCAGTTTTCCCGTCCGCTGCATCGTCTCCACCGGGAGATTGGCGATTTTCTGATGGTCACGGATGAACCCGTGCATGCCGTCGAGGTACTGGCAGAAGAAGCACAGGAATACATCTGCAAAGAAAAACCAGTAGATCAGATGCCAGTAGAACGGCATTTTCATCAGCACACCGATCACATACTGTATCATAAACCAGAGAAAATGAAGGGGCTTTGGCTCATCGAGGAGCGTCGGGATCTCCCACGCTTCCATATCCGCCAGCGGCATTGAGCCGGCCGGCAGTTCCTGCGCTGCTTTCTTTAACTGGCCTTTGCGGATTCTGACATAGCCGCGGATCAGGAAAATCACAGCGGCCATAAGACCCGTCATCACGCCGGAAAGGCTCTCCAGAAATGCAGGAGAAATACCGTTCTCAAACTTGTTTTTTCCATCGTTTGCCGCCACAGACGCTTCAATTACCGCTGCCGCCTGCACACTGAACAGGGAACAGAAAAATTTCGCTGCCAGATACGTCACCGCGCAGACCGCAATTCCGCCAAGCAGAAACTGCCAGAGTGCTTTCGTTTTCCGGATCAGAATCCAGCTTGCAGCGGCCGGAATCAGCAGCAATAAGGATATGGCGCAGAAATACAGCGCCTCCCTTCCCGTCAGCTCCAGAAAACCGGCGGCAAAGCCATAGATGCCGGCGAATAAAAGCCAGACATGAAGCCAGGTCAGCGGGATCTGTACCGGTGTCTTTTTTATTTCCATGGTTTCACCTCCCAGCCGATTGCGGTGTACGCACGGTTCTGCTCCGACGGAACTTCTTCGCCCGGCAGATACGGAATCACCCACAGCACCTGGTTCTGCGCACCGGAGAGCAGATGAAGCGCCTCACGGACCTCATCGGTTCTGTTTTTGGATACGACAACGTAGGTGTGGCCGGTGAGCTCTTTTTCCGCCTCTTTGTGCAGAAACTCCGCGCTGCCTGTGAGATTGCCCCCAAGCTGCACGCACGCCAGTTTCCGGTTCAGCTCCGCTGTTTTTCCGGCGCCCGCTGCCAGATGGACACGCAGCTCCTCGCCGGTCTCCTCATCTTTCGCATTGCTCTTCACCCACAGATTCATCTTGTTTTTCACCATCCGCGCCGCAAGCGAAGACGTGATGCGGATGCTCTCCTCGACCTGCGCTTCCTCGCGCAGAATGTTGGCGTCCTCGATATCGAGAAGCACCGTAACTTCCACGCTCGTCGTCGCGTCAAACTGGTTGACCATCAGATCTCCCATCCGTGCCGACGATTTCCAGTTGATGCGGTTCATCGGGTCTTCTTTCCGGTAATCGCGGATACCGGAAAATTCAAACGGGTCCTCGTACAGGCGATTCCGTGACAGAACCATGCCCGACACGGCACGGCAGATCATCTGAATCCGTGCAGTATCGACCTGGCGCGGGTAAACGTACATCTGTGTCTGCTGCGGGTAATCGCTGTAAAGACCCTCCCGGAAAAAAAGATCGTACGCTACGGCATGCGCACCGGTGATCTCGTAGAATCCTCGTTTTTTCGCCTGAAACGGCAGTGTTCTCGTGACCTGCTGATGAAACAGGAACGAAAAGACATCGCGTTTGTAGCTCTGGTCGGTGATACTTGCGTTTGCTTTTGCCTCGCGGTCGAATTCCAGATTGCGGCTCATCGAAATGCCAAGCTCGAGTGCCGGAATCGGCAGCAGTTTGTCGTTTACGACGACCTCTTTTAACGTACTCTCCTCGCCCTCATAGATCGCGGAATCCTGGAAGCTGACCTGGATTTTCAGGTTTTTCTGCCAGTTTTTCTGGTACAGCTTTTTCTGCAGAAACCAGGCGAGCGCCATTCCAAATAGTAATAAAAGAAGCATAGTCCGTTACCTTCCTGACCAGTTTTCGGTCGGCAGATCGATGCGGTTTAAAATTTCCTCGATCACCGATTCTGCGGCTCTTCCGTCGTCTGCGCCGATCTGCATGGTGAGACGGTGTGCGAGTACCGGAACAGCCACGGTCTTGAAGTCCTCCGGCACAACGTAGTTTCGTCCCTGCACCAGCGCGTGGCCCTGTACGGCACGTAAAAATGCGAGTGTTCCACGCGGGCTCACACCGCTTGCAATTTTGCTGTTGACTCTCGTCTCCTGTACGATGCGGACGAGATACTGTACCAGTTCCGGATGCAGGTAGACTTCTTTACACGCCTCCTGCAGGGTACGGATTTCTTCTTTTTGGCAGACAGACGACAGCTCGGCGAGCGGCTCCTCGGTCAGGAAACGGGCGATCATCTGCGTCTCTTCCGCCGGGCTTAATGCTTCCATCGAAAGTTTCATTAAAAAACGGTCCATCTGCGCCTCCGGCAGCGGGAAGGTTCCGAGCGTCTCGAGCGGGTTCTGCGTGGCGATGACGAGGAACGGCTCCTCGAGCGGCCGTGTCACACCGTCCACGGTGATCTGGCGCTCAGCCATGCACTCGAGAAGGCTGCTCTGCGTCTTCGGCGTTGCACGGTTGATCTCATCGGCAAGCAGAATGTTGCAGAAGGCAGGGCCTTTCGAAAAGACGAACTCTCCGCTTTTGGCATCAAAATAATTGAGACCGGTGACATCGGACGGCAGTAAGTCCGGTGTGAACTGGATGCGGCCGAACTCTGCCTCGACGGATTTCGCAAGGGATTTCGCCATGACCGTTTTTCCTGTTCCCGGGACATCCTCGAGCAGGATATGACCTTTGGCAACAAGGCAGGTCAGGACAAGCTCTATCGTGCGCTCGTTTCCGATCATGACCTTTGCGATATTTTCTTTTAATTGCTGCAATACATTATTTTCCATGTTTTGCTTCCTCCAATAGTAAGATTTAATAAAAAAATCCACCCCTCGCTGCTTTGTTTTGTAAGAACAGCACGATAAATTTATTTTACAGCACATATTTTCGGAAGACAAGCAGAAAAAGGACGATTCTGTACATACTTTTCACAGCATCGCCCTTTACGGTTTCTTCTATAAATTAGCTTGTCTCTTACAGTGCTTTCCGGTACAGCGCCTCGATGTCCTGCTGACAGGACGCTCTCGGGTTGACGGCGATGTTTCCGCTCTTCATCGCATCTACCGCCATCGGCACGATTTTGCTCTCGATCTCCTCTGCTGTCACTTCTTTTCCCTTTGCCGCCTGGCGGATCGCATCGGTCAGGCTGGCCGGGATTCCGATGGCTGCGGTCAGCTCGCGGATCGCGCCGACCAGCATCATCGGCTCAAATTCATCGGCGTATGCCGGGATTTCGCTGATGTAGTTGTAGATCTTCAAATATCTTCCATGGTCTGCCAGTGCATTGTACTCTGCGATGACCGGAAGCAGAACGGCATTTGCCACGCCGTGCGGCACATCGAAGAAGGCGCTCACAGGATGACTCATTGCATGGACATTTCCAAGTCTTGCGTAGGAAAATGCAATACCCGCGAACAGCGAACCGGTCAGCATCGCCTCTGCGGCTTCGAGATCGGTTCTGCGCGCCACGAAACGGCGGATATTTTTACCGATCAATTCCATCGCTTTTTCTGCCATGGCATCGGAAAACGGAGATGCAGCTGTAGAAATATAAGCCTCCTCCGCATGGATAAAAGCATCAATACCGCACGCTGCCGCAACGGATGCCGGAGCGGAAGTTAAAAGTTCCGGATCGAGAATCGCGTACTCTGGAAGAAGTTCATAGCTAAATACGGTCAGCTTGTAATCTCTGCTGTGGTCGGTGATCACGGAAAATGCGGTCACCTCGGAGCCGGTTCCCGCAGTCGTCGGAATGGCAATCAGCGGGACAATTTTTCCCGGCACTTTGTGTGCGCCTTCGTATTCCGTGATGCTTCCGCCGTATTTTGCCGTCACACCGACGGCCTTTGCTACATCCATCGGAGAACCGCCGCCGAGTGCTACGAGAAAGTCTGCGCCGGAAGCAAGATAGCTCTCGGTTGCTTTTTCTACTGTCGTCACAGACGGATTCGCCTCAATATCTGTGAAAATATCGGCTGCGATGCCTGCCACTTTCAGGCTGTCCGCTGCTTTGTCCACAACGCCCATTTTTTTCAGGGTAGGACCGGAAAGAATCATCGCATGGGTTCCGCCCATCTTCTTGGCACACTCCGGCAGTTTGGCAAGCGTTCCTGCTCCGACAATAATATTCTGTGGAATCGAAAATTCGAATGAATTCATCTTATTTTTCCCCTTTCTTTCAGAAAGCGTGCCGAAAATTTTTCTTTCCGACACGCTTTGTTTTATCCTATCTCAGCTTCAGCCAGCCATTTTGGCAAGGACACGGTCGATTGCTGCATCGATGACAACGTCGAGTTCCGCATCGTCTGCCTCCGGCATCAGGGACGCTGCGTCCTCGTCGGAGATCAGCTCGATCAGGCTGCCGAACTTCTCTTTATATTTGAACTTGCAGACTGCAAAGAATACAACACCGAGGAGGCTCCAGCCGCCTACCATCAGCCACTCCTGCCATACCAGCGTTCCGCCGGAACCAGGAATGCAGTAAACAAGCACCATGCATCCGGACATCAGAACCGCCATCGTTCCAACAAATTTGTATGCCGGAACACGGTACGGACGCGGCATATCCGGTTCTTTCTTCCGCAGGATCAGGAAGGAAAGAGATACCATACAGTAGGCAAGACAGCATCCAAAGTTACCTGCATCACAGATCCACACCATCATGCCTCGTCCTGCAAACGGAGCCAGCATAGTCAGCGCGCCGATCAGGAACAGGGCGTTGATCGGAGTTTTGTGCTGCGGATGAAGCTTTGCGAACATCGGCGGAATCATGTAGGATTCAGCCATAGAGTACAGAGCACGGGAACCGCCGATCATAAAGGAGTTCCAGGATGTGATGATACCGCACATACCGCCGACGATGATGACTTTTGCCATAACCGCTGTACCGAACGCTTTCGCCATCGCATCTGCTGTGACAAGTCCGGTTCCTGCTTCCGAGCTCAGGATTTCGGACGGGTTCAGCACATAGCCGACAGCCAGGATAACACAGGAATAGAAAACAACAGCGAGTACAACGGAGAGAATCATCATTTTACCGATTTTCTTTAACGGAACGTTGATTTCCTCTGCTGCCTGCGGGATAACGTCAAAGCCGATGAAGAAGAACGGGGTAACAACAGCAACTTTGATGATGTTCTGGAACATCGTTCCGGTGCTCTCGCCGACGAACATCTGTCCCTGCAGATTGCTGGAATCTCCGTTGATCACGGATGCCACAATCAGAAGGATACCAGCGCCGCCGATGATACAGGTAAGGACCGTCTGCAGAACGGCTGCTGTTTTTGCGCCCAGCACATTGATCAGTGTGATGAGGAACGCTACAATAACGGCTACGGCTACCCAGGAAGCATAGATATCAAATCCTGCCACGCTGTACATATAGCCTTTCAGGAATCCCGGCCACAGATACGTGATGATGGTTGGGAAGGCGCACGCCTCGAAACACGTAACACTGACATATCCTAAAATAATCGCCCAGGTACAGATGAACGAACCGTTCGGGCCCATCGCCTTGTAGCTGAAGACGTGCTCGCCGCCGCACTGCGGCATCGCTGCAGTCAGTTCTGCGTAAGTCAGTCCGATGAAGAAGATCATGACACCGCCGATCACAAACGCAATTGAAGCTCCGACAACGCCGCCCTTCTGAATCCAGCTTCCTGAGGATACGACCCAGCCCCAGCCGATCATGGCTCCGAAAGCGATGACGAGAATATCCCATGCACCTAATACTTTGTCAAATTCTGATTTTTTCTGTTCCATGGCTTATTCCTCCCCGCTTCCGTATTTCTTCTGAATCAGTTCCTCGAGATATTCCGCTGTGCCCTCCACACCAAGGAATGCACTGTTGATCAGAATGTCTCGGTTGTGCCGGTCTCCGCGGTTGCTGCCGGTCAGCGCCAGATGACGCTTGTGATACCGTTTGTCCTTCTCGAGCAGCAGAATTTTTGCATCGCTCTCGGAAAGGCTGTGGCTCTTCATGATATTCTGAATGCGGATCTCATCCGGTGCATAGATAAAAGCCCGGAGGAGCTTGATATCTTTGCTGTCCTTTAAGATGTAATCCGCGGATCGTCCGATGATGACGCAGGCCTCTTTTTCTGCCAGTTTCCGGATGATCTGCTTCTGTACATGAATCGCACGCTCGGTCAGGTCCGCATATTTTGAGAAGGATCCACGGACATCGCCCTCGGCTCCTTTTCCGGCAATCGTACCGCCCTCTTCTACACGGTTCATGATGTCTTTCGGAATTCCGACTTCTTCAATAATCTGATCCACCAGATCGCGATCGTAGAACTTAATTCCGAGATCCTCCGCAATTTTCCTGCCGATGGCATTTCCTTTGGCTCCGTACTCGCAGCCGATTGTGATAACCAGATGTCCCATACCGTTTTCCTCTCACATTTAATTTCTCTGTTTTACCTGTTGTTTCCGATTCACAGAATGAAAAGAAAAACAGGACAGGGGCGAAGCATGGTTCTTTGCTTTTTGACGTCCTTGTCCTGTTCTTTTCACGCTATGAGATTTTCTTTGTTTCTATAAGAATTCTTTATTTTTCCAGAGCTTTTACGGTTTCTTCGATGATAGCAACTGCCTTGTCGCAGTCCTCCCCGGTTACGATAAGCGGAGGGATCAGACGAATGATGTGCGCCCCGATGGCTGTGATCAGCAGATGGCGGTCAAGGCAGCCATGTTTGACTTCTACGCCGCTGATGGTATCATCAAACTCTACGCCGACCAGCAGTCCCTGATGTCTGACTTCTTTGACATGCGGCAGTTTTGCTAATTTTTCTGCGAAGTAATCACCGACTTTCTTTGCATTTCCGGCAAGGTCGCGGTCGATCAGTTCGTTGACTTCTGCCAGTGCTGCTGCACAGCTGACTGGATGGCCGCCGAAGGTAGTTCCGTGAGATCCCGGGGTAAAGGCTTTTGCTACTTCAGCTGTTGCGCAGATTGCGCCAATCGGCATTCCGCCGCCAAGACCTTTTGCCATGGATACGATATCCGGTTTGATGCCGTAGTTCATGTAAGACATTACCGCACCGGTTCTGCACCAGCCGGTCTGTACTTCATCAATCAGAAGCAGCATGTCGTTCTCATCACAGAACTTCCGGAGTCCCTGCATGAACTCTTTCGTTGCCGGATGAACACCACCTTCGCCCTGTACCGGCTCAACCATGATGGCGATGGTGTTTTCGGTACATGCATCTTTGAAGGCCTGCAGATCATTGTACGGTGCGTAGGAGAATCCGTAGGTCATCGGTCCGAATCCAACCTGGCATCCGTTGCCCGGCTGACCGGTTGCAGACATGGCACCGAAGGTTCTTCCATGGAAGCCCATCTTTGCGGTTACGATGTGGTAACGGTTCGGGCCGTATTTCTCGATGCCGTACTTTCTTGCCATTTTGATCATGGCCTCGTTCGCCTCGGTACCGGAGTTCTGATAGAAGATCTTGTCCATGCCGATGGTCTCGCAGACTTTCTCAGCAAGCAGTGCCTGCGGGATGGTGTATGGATAGTTGAAGGTATGCATGATATCGTCGAGCTGCTCTTTTGCTGCTGCAACAACTTTCGGGTTTCTGTTTCCGGCGTTGTTTACGGCGATTCCTGCGTAAAAGTCAAGATACGGCGTTCCGTTTTCGTCGTACATGTACATCCCCTCTGCGGTTTCTGCAAGGAAATCGAAACGCTCGTAGGTCTCGATCATGTACTTGTTTACTTTGTCTTTGATGTCCTGAACCGTTAATCCTGTGTCTTTTAATCTCATAGTGTTATCCTCCCATAGCGTTGAAAAGATTTTTTAAATAAAAAACAAAAAAGCAAAGACTACTCGTTGGTAAGCGTCTTTGCTTTGTTTTTCGTTTATTATTTTGTACAACCATACAATAGCACCACTCCCTATATTTGTCAATTACTTTTTTAAAAAAGTTTTTTATTTTTGCTTTTTCTTTAACACCCGCTTTTCCTATTCTTTTTTGATGTTTTTTCGTCTTCCACCGTATTTTTTTCATATCCGTTGTTTTTTATTCTGATGTTCCAGTGGACTTCTGTCCATTATATTGAACAGTTCATTCAAAAAAAGAAAGCCTGTTATTCTGCGGCTTTTAGTGATAGTCGAGAAAGAAACACATGCAGCTCGTCTTCTCCGTCCCTCTGTTGCGGTAGATGTGGGTCTGGTCTGTCTCGAAACGGAATGCCTGCTTCAAGTGGATCTCATGCTCTTTTCCATTGCACTCCACGGTCATCACGCCGTCTGTCACCACCAGGTACTCTCTTGTTTTCTCTCCGTGGCCGCCGCTCACATACGTTCCGCCCGGTTCGATGTCGATGCGGTAGATTTCCACAAGCCGCGTGTCCTCATACGGAAAGAACGTCCACACAGTGTACTGCCCCTCCAGCTCTTTCGTCGGAACCAGATCCTCCGGTGTCACAAGATAACTATCCACCAGCGGCGTTGCAATCAGCTCCTGAAATTCAATCCGCAGGCCGCTCGTAATCTTCCCGAGCACGCCAAGCGACGGGTTCGCCGTTCCCTTTTCGATCTGCGAGAGCATACTCTTGCTGACCCCGGTCTGCTCTGAGACCTGGTCGAGACTCATCCCTTTCGACTGCCGGATCCGTTTCAGATTGACCGCCACATTTTCTGTCAGATAATCCATGTTCTTCCACCTGCCTTTCTTCGTATTTCGCTCATTGTAGCACACCTTCCTCCGATATTCCAGTGAATATTTTTAAACTTTCTGCCGCCTTTCCCCGCTTCGCCTTTCTTTTCTTCCTTTATCCGCCCGGGTTTCAGGCACTTTTCTCTGCCTTTCCCAGGAAAAGCGCCCTTCCGCCGGATTTGTATTTTTGTCAGACCTTTTCCATCCGCATCTGCCGCAGAATCTTCTTTTCCATCCGCGACACCTGCACCTGCGAAATCCCCAGTTTTCCGGCGATCTGCGCCTGCGTCATGTCCTGAAAATAGCGCATGTAGATGAGCTGCCGCTCCTTCGCGGGCAGTCGTCCCAACAGCTCTTCCAAGAAAATCCGGTTCAGCAGCTTTTCCTGCCCGTTCTCTTTTTCCGGAATGCGGTCCATCAGAGAAATATCGTGGTTTTCCCCCTGATAGATGGTCTTCTGCAGCGATTCCACCTCCGCGCCGGACTCCATCGCCTCCACGATTTCCTCCACGGTAACATCAAGCTCCCCCGCTATCTCCGCCAGCGTCGGATCGCGCCCGTTCTCCCGCTCCAGCCGCTCCCGCACCGCATACGCTTTCCACGCCAGTTCCCGGATCGGGCGGCTCACCTTCACCATCCCCTCCGACCGCAGAAACCGCCGGATCTCCCCCGCAATCATCGGAACCGCATACGTCGAAAAACAGACTTCAAACGAAGGATCAAATTTATCAATCGCCTTCAACAGCCCAATGCTCCCGATCTGGCACAAATCCTCCATCTCCACCCCGCGGTTTGCAAACCGCCTCACCATGCTCCAGACCAGTCCCATATTTTCCTCTGCCAGTGTATCCCTTGCCGCTTTATCCCCTTCGTGTGCCTTTTCGATCAGGGCAAGCGTATGTTCCATGCATTCTGACTCCTATGACTTCCGATCCGGCCCTTACATTTCCGGATGCACACCGATTTTCCGTTTCATCACCACTTCCGTCCCCCATCCCGGATGCGACCTTACTTCCAGCTCATCCATAAACGCCTCCATAAACGAAAACCCCATCCCCGACCGCTCCAGCTCCGGGCAGGTCGTAAACATCGGCTCCATCGCCTTCTCCACATTTTCGATCCCGACGCCGGTATCTTTTACCGTCACCTGAAACACCTTCTCCTCCAGATCCAGCACACACTTCATCTGAATTTTCCCTTTTTCCTGCCGGTATCCGTGAATCATCGCATTCGTAACCGCCTCCGAAATCGCCGTCTTGACATCCGCCACTTCCTCCACCGTCGGATTCAGCTGCGCCAGAAACGCCGCCGCAGACACCCGCGCAAAACTCTCATTGCAGGGACGGCTCTCAAATTCCAGCGTCATCGTATTCCACCGCATCTTCTCTTCTGTTTTCATCCTTTCTCGCATCATCCCATTCCCCTTTCTGCCCACTCCCCGTCCAAAACCTACTTCCACGTCTTCTCCTCTTCCACCTCAATCACCCGCGTCACCCCCGACATCACCAGAATCCTCCGCATCCGCTCTCCCACATGCACCGCTCTCACCTTCCCGCCAATCAGCTCCATCTCCCGAAACCTCCCCATCACCAGTCCAATCCCCGAACTGTCCATAAACACCGTCTTCCGAAAATCAAACACCACCTCCCTCACATTCCTCTCCACCAAAATCTCCCCCGCCTCCTCCCGAAGCCGGTCAGCCACAAAATGATCCACCTCTTCCGGAAGCCGAATCGTCATCACCGCATCCTTCACCCAAACACGATTATCCATTTCCTATCCTCCCTCTTTCCTGTCATAAAATAAAAAACACAAAAGATTTTTCGCCGTAAAGCGAATTTCATCTTTTGTGTTTTATCTTCTCACTTTTATACTTTTTTGCCCTTCGTCCCACGCAACCTCCGCGTAGTCAGTGGTATCAGCCCGACGAAACAGCGCCGCATCTCCTGCGGCATTCTGCCCCGTGGGCATCCGTCCTCACTATTCCTCCGTCTTCACAGTCCCCCCCAGCGCCTCAATCTGCTGCTCGGCCTTAGTAGCCTTCTGGGTTCCCGGGAACTTATCGATGATCTCCTGGAACACCGAAATCGCATTATCGGTATCCCCACTCAGCCGATACGCATGCGCCAGATAGTTAAGCACCGTATAGTCACTGTCGTTGATATTCTTAGCCTTCGAAAGCTTATCAATCGCCTCAGTGTAATTCGCATCGTCAAATGCATTCACACCCGACTGCGAAAGCTCCTGGAACATAGACGACTGCATGCTCTTGTAAATAGTGTCATACACAGCCTTTGCGTCCACAGAAAGCACCTCCGGGTTGACCTCGGTCAGTGCGTTTGTTGCGTTGCTCGTGTTGCCCTGCTGCTGCGCTTCCACAGCCTTTAAAAGGTTCTCGTAGGAAGCCGCCGTATCCTGTGCCGTCTGGATCTGCTGCTGCGCAGAAGCCGTCGTTTCGTTCAGAGAATCCACCTGGCTCTGGAGCTGGTTCAGCTGGGCCTCCTGGCTCGCCATCTTGCCGCTGTATTCCACAACCTTCTCGTCCGCCTGCCGGTTAATTCGCTGCGTATTCGCAGGCCCGATCAGGAACCACACAACCAGTGCGCCAAGCACCAGCCCAATACCGATATTCAGCATCGTTGCCGCTGTAGACGTCTCGCGGAACGTCGGCGGAATAATCACCGTATCCCCGCTTACCACGCGCTCACGCTCGTCCTCGCGCTGCTCCTCCGTACGCTCCCTGCGGCCGAACCGCCGCGGCTCCAGCGACGTCTGCGTACCCGTCTGGAAATCAACCTCCTTCAGGAAACGAAGCGTCGTCGAGTTCGTCTTGTCAATTTTCGCCGCCTTTTTCAGAATCTTCCGCGCTTTCTCATACTCACCCTTGTGAATATAAATCAGCGCCAGCAGATGATATCCCTTGATCAGCTTCGGATTCTGGTTCAGAATCTTGCGCAGCTGGATCGCAGCCACATCCTCATTGTTCTCGCGGCAGCATTTCAGCGCACTGTTGTATTTCTTGATCGTCTGATTGATCATATCCAGCTTCGCCTGCTCCGCCTGCAGCGTCGCAATATACTCCGTCGCCACATTATTCTCCGGCATAATATTCTTGCTGATGATCCACTCACTTAACGCCGCAACCGCTTCACCCGTCTCAAAATAGACAAGGCCTAACAAGTTCCGCGCATGGATATTGTATTTGTTAAACTTCAGGCTCCGCCGCAGCATATCGATCGCTCCGGAAAGATCCCGGATCTCCGCCTTGTCGAGGCCCAGATTGTAGTACATATTCGAAAGAGAAAAACATTTTCTCTGTACTCTCAGGTTAAAACCACAGTTGGGACAGATCTCCATTCCGACGTCCACAACCGATTTACAATTCATACAGTTCATTCCGGCACCTTACTCTTCCTTTTCCGCTTCTGTCTCGTTTTCCTGTTCCGGCTTGTCGTTTTTCATCATTTCTTTCAAAATGTCGATCACATCCGTCAGATCACGGCTGTAAATCGCATCCTCCACCTCATCCACATCGAGACACGGTTTAAACTTCTTCAGTTCTTCTTCGTAATTTAACATAAACAAAAAATTCCTTCCTGTATTCACTAACCATTCCGCTTTGCAAGATATGCTTTCAGTTCGCCCGCCAGATACAGAGAACCCACGCAGAACAGCATGCCGCTGCCCTTTTTGCCCAGTGCCTTCTCATACGCTGCCCCGATCTCCGGTTCCGCGCAGACATCCGTGCATCCTGCTTTTCTGAAGTCCTCTGCAAGCACTTCCGCCGGTACGACGCGGCTTCCGTCGATCTGCGTTGCAACAACATGGGACGGATGAATTCCCTCGCAGATTTCACCGATCATCTCATGATAGTGCTTGTCTGCAACTGCCGTGAACAGAATCGTGATCTCGTTTTCTTTCGCAAAATAGCCTGCCGTGCTGACAAACTGTGCAATGCCGTCCTCGTTGTGCGCGCCGTCGATGATGACGCCCGGCGCAGCCATTTCCATACGGCACGGCCATTTGATCTTCGAAAGGCCTTCCGCAAGCACGTTCTTAGGAATGTCGTGCACGTCCTGCAGAATATGCATCATGTAGAACGCAAGGCTTGCATTCATCATCTGGTATTTTGCCACATACGGAATCGCAAGCTCTGCTTTTTCGCCGCCCGGATATGCAAAGGTAAAGGTGATACCCTCGCGGCTCTGTGTTTTCATCTC
Source organism: Fusicatenibacter saccharivorans (assembly GCF_027667425.1). NCBI lineage: Bacteria > Bacillati > Bacillota > Clostridia > Lachnospirales > Lachnospiraceae > Fusicatenibacter > Fusicatenibacter saccharivorans. The sequence goes on along the minus strand of NZ_JAQEGR010000007.1, from coordinate 101,518 downwards.
ATAGAACGACGGCTCCATCGGCCATGCCGGGCTTCCCATCTCTTTCGCCTTTGCGGCAATGACAGAAGCCGGACCTGGCTGGCTGGCGTCGTAGATTACCGGGACACCGGCTTTGATGATGCCGGCTTTCTCTCCCGCAATCGCCTCGAGGGTGTCGCCGAGATACTCGGTGTGGTCGCGGCTGATGGACGTGATGATGCATGCCAGCGGCTTTTCGACCACATTTGTCGCATCCAGCCGTCCGCCAAGGCCGGTCTCCATGACCAGGTATTCCACGCCGGCTTCTTTGAAAATCAGCATTCCCATCAGGAACAGCGTCTCAAAATAGCTCGGATGGCCTTCGCCCTCCGCCTCGTATTCTTTGGCTGCTTTTTCCACTTTGAGAAATGCGTCGAGAAACTGCTCATCCGACACATCTTCCCCGTTGATCTGGAACCGCTCGTTGATGCGTACAAGGTGCGGGGAGGTAAAAAGTCCTGTCTTTTTGCCGCCTGCAAGCAGCATCGCATTCAAGTACGCGCAGACGCTTCCCTTTCCGTTCGTGCCCGCCACATGGATAATTTTGATCCCTTCCTGCGGATTCCCAAGGCGCGAAAGAAGCTCCCTCGTATGTTCCGGCGGATGCTTCACCGTAAATTTCGGTATTGTTTCGATATAATCAACTGCTTCTGTATAATTCACTTTATTTCACCATTCTTCAGTATTTTAGGGCTGCTTTCAAACCCTAGTATCATTATAATCGAGTGACCGGATATGTCCATAGCAATTTTCAAAATTTTGTCCCGACTTTTCGACTTTCCCCGTAAAAAGATACAGTGGGACGTCAAAATCCGCCCCACTGTATGATCTTTCGGACACTCTTTTTAATTCTGCAGACCGCCGTCTTCGGCCGGTTTATCGCTGTTTTCTGTTTTTGACGGCTCAATCTTGTCGCCTTCGCCCTCCGGCGCACCGGACGGCGCTGCCGTCAGTTCATCCTGCGGCGCAGTGCTCGTATTGGCATTTTCCTGCGTCACATCTGTTTTCGTGCTGTCCGGGTTCGGCGTCGGCGTCGGTGTAGATACCGTTTTTGGCTCTTCATACATCATCGGCTCTGTCCTTGTCAGCACCTTCTTCGTCGAGCTGTTGCTCTGCTGCGCGATTGTAATCTGATCACCGTCTTCCAGGGTCAGACTATGCACCATCAGAATCGACGGGCTGACATAAACGGTATCCTGTATCTCCTCGTTGACTTCCACACGGCTCGATGCCGTAAAGTTTTCTCCGTAAAAATACCAGGTATCTTCTCCGGATTTTTCGATTCGTTCCAGTGTTACCGGCAGAGCACCCATCTGCAGCTTCACACGCTCATACGGTGTCTCTCCGTCTTCTCCGTAAACGTACCGTTTTCCATACAGCATATCATACTGCAGCACCTCGAGATCCACCTGATAATTCTTCGTATTCCGTCTCGTCTGATGATACCGGAAAATGGTTCCGTCATGAATTCCCACACGGTTCATAACCTCTGCTGCAATCTGGTAGGAAGCAATGTTTTCCTGTTTTCTTTTCAGTCCCATATTATCCCAGATTACGTATTCGGTCTGATACAGATAGCGGTTCTCCAGATCTTCTACTTTCAGTCCCATCGTTGGCAGATGGTCCCCGTACATCACAAGTACCACCGGCTCCGGATAATCCGCAAGCTTTGTCGTCAGCTCTTTGACAAATTTGTCCATCTCATGGATCTGATTTACATAATATTCCCAGGAGTAATTATTTTTTTCCCGGTCTTCCGCGCCTGTCACTGTAATCTCCGGATCGTCAAGCACCGGCTCTGTCGGATAATCACCGTGGCCCTGTACCGAAATCGTATAGATATAATCCGGTTCGTCTGTCGCATCGAGCGTTTTTATGATCTCTTTTGTCAGAATATGGTCTTTTACCCATCCTGTCGCCGTCACATCCGAGATATCCGGCATATATTCCTCCGAGGTAAAGGTATCAAAACCAAGACGTGAGAATACACTTCTTCTGGAATAGAAGTTTGCTTCATTGTTGTGGATCGCATGGGTCGCATAGCCAAGATTCTTTAAAACATACGGCGCACTCTCACAGGTCTCCTCTGAAAGCACCGATTTGTACGGATACTCACCCGCTCCGAAATACCGGAGGCTCATGCCGGAAATAGTTTCAAACTCTGTGTTTGCTGTTCCGGCTCCCACCACCGGCACGCGGAGATAACCGGAAGAATAATCCTTCATCAGCTGCCGGTAATACGGGATCGGATCCTCGGAAATGTTGAGGAAATTAACCAGCTCCGGATCGAAAAAGGACTCCAGCTGCAAAAAGATAATATTCGGTTTTACCGTATCATCCTCTTTTTGTTCGCCTTCACTCGTCTCAATCTGTTTCACGAGCTGTTCGGAATAGCCGTTCGGCTCTGAAATTCCCGTATCAAACAGGGTGACTGCCAGACAGTACGGATAGCCGTAATCCTGGTAGGCAAATGCGATGTTGACGAAATAGCTGGAAAGCACACGCTTTGCAAGCGCCAGATTTGTTGCTCCCGTAAAGAGTACAATTACCAGAGCAATCAACGGCACATTCAGATACCAGCGGATTTTCCCCTGAAATTTCGGTCCTTTGATCCAGACCCATACAAAAAATGCCAATAATGCCACAAGGGCTGCTACGACGAGGATCATGGTACCTTTCGACAGATACTTCGTCACGACCTTTGCGCCGTCACTTAAATTCCGCAAGTCCGGTCCGGTAAACGGCGTGACGCGGTTTGCCAGAATCACACCGTTAATGATGCCGAGCAGCAGCCAGAAACAGCTCATCACCAGCCGTACCAGCACACGTCTGCGGAACAGATAAACTACCATAAAAGTAGTGAAGATCAAAAATGCATTGTACAAAAAGACCCATGGGCTTTCCACCATGTAGCTCCATGCAGATGCCAGCGAATGGCGGGAAAATGCTTCAATCACCAGATACAGAATACAGCATCCCAGGGCCTGCAGCGGCAAAGAGAGCCAGTTGCAGACTTTCACTACGGTTTCCTTGTTTCCATGCAGTTTTTTTCCTTTTTTCATTTATTTTTTCAGCTGCTCCAATCTTGTCTGAACCTGCTCCATCATCTGCTGATAGTTCGCCAGTTTTTCTTTCTCTGCCTGAACTTTTGCTTCCGGAGCTTTGTTAATAAAGTTCGGGTTGCCAAGCATGCCGTTGGAACGTGCGATCTCTTTTGTCAGACGCTCTTCCTCTTTTTCAAGGCGGGCGATCTCTTTTTCAAGGTCAACCAGCTCGGCAAACGGGATATAGATCGTCGCCTGCGGGATCACTGCGGATACTGCGTCGTCTGCAATACCGGCTTTATCTGCCTGTACGTGAACTTCGCTTGCACCTGCCAGTGTTCCGAAGAATACGGCGCCGTTTCGGAAGGTTTCCTGTACAGCAGCATCTTCCGTTACAACGAATACGCTTGCTTTCTTTGACGGCGGTACGTTCATACTGGTGCGGACACCACGGATGCTTCTTACCGCCTCTTTCATCATCTCAACGGCTGCCTCATCCTCTGCGTATGCAAAGTCTTCGGTCTCTTTCGGCCATGCGGCGATCATGATGGAATCCTCGTCCGGATTCAGTGTGCAGTAGATTTCCTCTGTGATGAACGGCATAAACGGATGCAACAGCTTTAATGCATTGCCAAGAACGGTTTTTAAGGTCCACAGTGCAGCGCCCTTCGTCTCGTCGGTCTCGCTGTACAGACGCGGTTTTACCATCTCGATGTACCAGTCGCAGAACTCCTCCCAGATAAAGTCGTAAACCTTCTGTACGGCGATACCGAGCTCGTAGCGGTCCATGTTGTCCGTTACTTCCGTTGCCAGCGTGTTTACCTTAGAAAGAATCCATTTATCTGCCAGTGTCAGTTTGTCTTTTGGCATTTCAGACGGAACTTCTGCTTTTTCCAGGTTCATCATGATGAAACGGGAAGCGTTCCATACTTTGTTTGCGAAGTTACGGCTGGCTTCTACACGCTCCCAGTAGAAACGCATATCGTTTCCAGGTGCATTACCGGTCATCAAAGTCAGACGGAGAGCATCTGCACCGTATTTGTCAATGACTTCGAGCGGATCGATACCGTTTCCGAGGGATTTACTCATCTTGCGACCCTGGGAATCACGAACGAGTCCGTGGATCAGTACGTGGTGGAACGGAACCTGTTTAGTCTGCTCCAGTGCGGAGAATACCATACGGATAACCCAGAAGAAGATGATGTCGTATCCGGTTACGAGTACGTCGGTCGGATAGAAGTAATCAAATTCCGGTGTTTTCTCCGGCCATCCTAAAGTGGAGAACGGCCACAGAGCGGAGCTGAACCAGGTATCCAGGGTATCCGGGTCCTGGGTGAGATGGGTGCTGCCGCATTTCGGGCATTTTTCCGGCATTCCACCTCTTACAACCGTGATCTCGCCACAGTCATCACAGGTATAGGCCGGGATACGATGACCCCACCAGAGCTGACGGGAAATACACCAGTCGTGGATATTGTTCAGCCAGTTCTGATAAATCTTGCTGAAACGATCCGGGATGAAGTTTACTTCCCCGTTCTTCTCTGCTTCGCTGGCAGCGGCAGCCATATCCGCCATTTTTACAAACCACTGTGGTTTGATCATCGGCTCTACGGTTGTCTTACATCTGTCGTGGGTTCCTACGTTGTGAACGTGATCCACTACTTTTACAAGAAGGCCAAGCTTCTCGAGATCCTCTACCATGGCTTTTCTTGCCTCGTAGCGGTCCATGCCGGCGTATTTGCCGCACTTGTTGTTCATGGTTCCGTCATCGTTTAAGATGTTGATCTCTTCGAGGTTGTGGCGTTTTCCTACCTCAAAATCGTTCGGGTCGTGTGCCGGTGTAATTTTAACGCATCCAGTTCCGAACTCTTTGTCTACGTAAGCATCTGCGATAACCGGGATTTCACGGTCGGTCAGCGGCAGTTTCAGCATTTTTCCTACAATATCGGTGTATCTTTCATCCTCCGGATTGACAGCTACGGCAGTATCGCCGAGCAGAGTCTCCGGACGGGTCGTTGCGATTTCTACGAAGCGGCCTTCTTCTCCAACTACCGGGTAGTTGATGTGCCAGAAGTGGCCTGCCTGCTCCTGATATTCAACCTCTGCATCGGAGATGGAAGTCTGGCATACCGGGCACCAGTTGATGATGCGGCTTCCTTTGTAGATCCATCCTTTTTCATACAGACGGCAGAATACTTCTTCTACGGCTTTGGAGCATCCCTCGTCCATGGTGAAGCGTTCTCTCTCCCAGTCTGCAGAGGAGCCGATCTTTCTTAACTGGCTGTTGATGCGTCCGCCGTACTCTTTCTTCCACTCCCAGCAGTGCTCCAGGAATTTTTCGCGTCCGATTTCATCTTTGTCGATGCCCTGCTCTTTGAGCATATTGGTAACTTTTACCTCGGTTGCAATCGCCGCATGGTCGGTTCCCGGCTGCCAGAGGACTTCATATCCCTCCATCCGTTTGAAACGGCAGAGAATATCCTGCATGGTGTTGTCGAGTGCATGGCCCATGTGAAGCTGTCCGGTTACGTTCGGAGGCGGCATCATAATGGTAAACGGTTTTTTGTTCGGGTTTACAGTGGCGTGGAAATATCCTTTATCCAGCCATTTCTGATACAGTCTGTCCTCGAGTCCCTTCGGATCGTAGGTCTTTGCGAGTTCTTTGCTCATGAGATCCTCCTTTTATGTTTGGTGTATTGTGGTATTTATTCCCGCAGAGGCTTGTCTTAAATCAAAAACGCCCTTCACATACACATAACATGCATGCAAAGGGCGAAAATTCCGCGGTACCACCTTAATTTGTATCTCGTTTCGGAGTCTGTAACGTGACTCATGCGTGAGAACCTAATCATCACATCTTCTGTGCTTTTCAGCTCTCCGGTTCAGAAGCTACCTTCCATGACCACCTTCCCGGACAGCCTTTCAGCCGGTGAACCATCCTCTCTTTTGGGGCCTGCCATGTACTCCTCTTCCTCATAACCTTTTCTTTTTCTGTTGGAATAGAAACTGCATTTATCATAATCGCGTTTTTTTATTTTGTCAAGCCGCCGCGGGCAAAAACCTTTCTTCTTATGGAAGTTTTAAGATTTCACGCGCTTATTTTCGGTGAATCCGCGATGCACAGTACTGCATTTCTGCGCGGCCGTACGACGCGTAGCGGACCTGTTCTTTCGAAAACGGCTTCGCATTGCTTGGCCGTCCCAGGTTTTCGCCGTGGATCACCTGATCCACAAGGTCGATGAGATCTGCGAGAACGCCGAGGCTGAGCGGATTGTAAACCGGATGCGCCGTCGATTCAAACACCTGCGTGTGATGACCGCCGAAGAATTTCATGCGGCCGCCCCTCTTCACAAGCCACACCATCAGTCCGACCAGCCCGTCGTAATACTCTTCCAGGCTCGTTCCGCCCGGCACCTGCATCCAGACACCGCAGCCGCTTCCGATCGCATCTCCGGTGAACAGGTAATTCTGTTTCGTCTCAAGCACAACGACGCTGCCCGGCGTATGGCCCGGTGTCTGACAGACGGCCAGCTCTGTGCCGCCGAGCGGAATCACGGAATCGGTACGGATGTCATGAATCTCCTCCCACGGTTTTAATTTTCCCGCTGTCAGCATCACAAGCGTCTCTGGATCCATCTTCTTTTCATCGTGGCACATGTACACCTCATCAAACTCATCCATGTGATACATGTGATCCGGATGCGCATGCGTGATGACCAGCAGAAGCGGCTTGTCCGTCAGCTCACGGATCACCGGCAGAATCTTTGTGCCTGCCGTAATGCCGGTATCAATGACAGCCGCTTTTTCTTCACCTTCTACTACATAGAACGATGAATTTCCTGCGTCCAAAATACAGTAAATTTTTTCCCCGATTTCTGTTACCTGAAAACCCTCCATGATGTAAAACCTCCTTAAAATAATAATGTACCCTCGGAGTCTTTCTGTGCTTGCTTTTTTCCTTTCGGCAATTCAGTGCCCCGCATTCTCTTCCCCGATGATAATCGAAAGCAGCGTATGATCCAGCATGATCGTGCGGTTCCACGGATTGAAAATCACACCGCTGATCTCCTTTGTTTCGGATGCCATGTGGATCAGCTGTTCCAGACTCACGAGAAACGTAGATTTCACGCTGCTGCTCCCCTTTAATTCCTCATCAAAGCTCGTAAACGCGGCCCACCAGACTTTTCCGTCTGCGCTCTTTACCGTTCCGATCCGGATCTGATCGTCGCCGGATGGCGGTTCCACGGAAAGAATCGCCTGTCCGCCCTCTTTCATTCTGCGGCGGATTACCGTCAGCACATGTGCCAGCAGTTCCGGCGTCGGCTCCTTTTGCAGTCCCAGAATTGCTTCCTCTATCGTTTCATTCCCCTGCAGCCCTTCGTCCTTTAGAGTTTCCATTTCTTTTGCCATTGCTCTTGTCCTTTCTTTTTCGCTTTTCCCACACAGAATCTGTGTACCATCATCCCCGGCAGCTTCGGCACTTCCGATGACCTTTACTCTGCGCCTACCCAGATGCCATCTTCCCCGCAGAATCTGCACTCTTTTGATACATCCAAAACGTTTTCCATCCGCTTTAAGATCTGATCGTACTTCCCTTCCCGCATCAATGCAATCGTCACCTGATCCGTTCCGATCTGCAGATGGCGGAAGCCGCGTTTTCCTTCCTCTGTCCACGGCAGAGTCAGCTCCAGTTCAAAGCCGCCGCTGCTTCCGTACAGCTCACCCGGCTGTTCGTCCGCAAACAGCTCGAAAAGCGGCTGATAATATGCTTTGAAATAATTCTCCTCTGGAAACCAAAGTGTCCCGTCCCCGGTCCGCTCCGGCTCTTTTACAACGGCATTCAGATAGCCTCTCTCGTAATACGTCATGCACGCCGCGCTCTTCGCCAACGGATTTTCATTGATCTTCTCGATCTCCGACGCCGCCCGGCATCCATTTCCAAAGGCCGCCTGGCTGTTCTCGCTCCTGCCGACCGGCTCCCAGACGCTCCATGCGTTCTGCTTTCCGTATCCGATCAGATCCTGGCGGTATGCACCGTTGTATTTTACAAATTTTTTCTCCCCCGGCTGCTCGATCAGGTTCAGCGGTACCATACAGTCAATTCCGTACAGCTTCTGCGCAATCAGCCGCGTGTAGATGATGCCGAGATAATGACAGATTGCACTGCGCTCCGCCGTGTCGAGATACATAATCTGCTCCGCTTTTGCCAGCTGGTCGCCGCGTGTTTCGAGCACACTCTCCACCATCGCAATCCGTGACTGCAGCTCCGCCTTCCGTTTTCCGCGGTAGCGCGCCGACAGACGGCCGTACGGCATCGTGCTTGCAAGAACCGCGTGCAGCAGCTCCAGATTCGTGTATTCGATCATAATATCTTTCTTATTTAAACCGAGCTCCGCGTCGGTATCGACTTCCGTCACATTGATGATATATGTTTTTTCTTCGGTCAGTATCATTTGTTTTGCCTCTCTTTTTCAGTACTCTCTTCCATGCTCCTTCAGCCAGCTCTGCCACACTTTGTAATCGGGCATCTGCTGTGCCACCACCGCGTAAAACCGTGCGGAATGGTTCATCTCTTTCCGGTGCGCCAGCTCGTGGATAACGACGTAATCCATCACGCGCTCCGGCATCAGCACCAGTTTCCAGTTGTAGTTCAGGTTTCCGGCGCTGCTGCAGCTGCCCCAGCGGGTTTTCTGCTCACGAATTGTGATTCTGCCATACGTTACGCCCATCTCTTTTGCAAAATGTGCCGTCTTTTCCGCCAGCATCTGCGCCGCACGTTTAACCACCGCTTTTCGCTCTGCTTCCGTCAGACGGTTCGCTGCTTTCTGCTCTGCGGCCGCCAACGCTTTTTCCCGGTGTGTGTGAATCCAATCCTGTTTTTCTTTTAAGAATGCTTCGATTTTGTATTTTGCCATCCGTTTCGGTGCGCGCACCACCACGCTTCCATCCGCTTTGACCTGGACGGCGAGCGTTTTGCGGGCGGAATACACGATCTCATAGGGAATCTGTTTTAAAATCCGTTCTGCGCTGTCTTTCTGTTCCATTTATTTTTCCTCAAAAGCTGTCTGTTTTACCATTTTTTTGCCTGTTTTTCATTATACCTTTTTCCCGGCGGAAACGCAATCGGATTGCTCACAGAAAAAAAACGCGAGCAGAATCACCGTTTTTCTTCCGGCAATTCTGCTCACATTTTTCTTTCTCTTATTTCAGCTCAATTTTTTTCTGCTTTCTTCGGATGCACAGCCTCACAAATAAAATCGCCGCCTGCACACAGAGAATCATCACCAAAATTCCAATCATGGACAGCGCTGTTGCCCCCAGTCTGATCAGTTTTCCCATTCTTTTTTCCTCACTTTTCTTTCTATCGTGCCAGAACCGGATCGGCTGCCGCATCCCACAGCAGGCTGTCCGTCTCACTTTGTTCCAGGTATCCATATTTTACCATTGCCGCCAGCACCTGCTTTTCCCGCTGCAGCGCCAGATCCGCGTGGCGCGACGGTGCGTAGGCGGACGGTGCATTCGGGATTCCGGCGAGGAGAATGGCTTCGCTGTCGGTCAGATCCTGCGGCTCTTTTCCGAAATAACCACGCGATGCTTCTTTGAGTCCGTAATAGCCATCCCCGAAATAAATAGTGTTGATGTACAGCTCCAGAATTTCTTCCTTGGAGAGCTGTCGTTCCACATAGAGTGCTGTCCACGCCTCTGCCGCTTTTCTGGCAAGTGTCTTATTCTGATCGTAATACATGTTTTTTACCAGCTGCTGTGTGATAGTACTGCCTCCCTGCTCCGGTTTCATCACGCGGATGTCATGTACAACCGCGCGCGCCATGCTGATCCAGTCTATCCCGTGATGTGTGTAATACCGGTGATCCTCGACAGCAAGCACCGCTTTTTTGTACAGCTCCGGCACCTGTTTCAGGGGAACCCACTGTGCTTCGCTTCTGATTTCCTCTACCGCCTGCGCGAGCGGCTTTTCCTTCACTGCCTTCTGATAGGAAACATATCCCTGGATTGCCCAGAACATTCCGGCCGTCAGCAGGATCAGGCAGAAAAATGCCAGAAAACCTCCAACCATTTTTCCCGCTGTTCCCCGGTGTTTTCGTGTTCTTTTTCTCATAGTTTCAAACCCCTTTGTTGTTCTTTCCTGCTTTCTATCCTACCATATCTCCCTTAACGCCTTCTTGCCTCTTTCTTAGGAATTCATTAAAATTTTGAAACTGTATGAAATGCATTTTGCACGTTTTTTCAAATAACCGCTGCTGCTGCGGAATACTTTAACCGAATCAGGCAAGTAGCGAAGCGGATTGCGAATATCCGCTTGACAAAACAGAAAAAGACAGACACCTGGCAGATTGTCAGGATGCCTGTCTCTTGTTTTTATCTTTTGGTTTTTCAGAAACGCTCTGTGATTATGCTGCGGTTCCGTAGTTCATTACATGAGCTGCTGACAGTGCTTTTCGAACGGCTACACCGAGAATTTCAGCTACTACAACGGAAATCACATCTTTTACGATGTACGGAACGGAAACTGCAAGGAACGAAGCCGGGATCGTGTTTCCTGTTACAATGGAAAACTGTACCACACCGAATGCGTGACATACCGCAAGACCTGCGATTCCAAGAACGAATGGTTTGCCCGGGAAGCCTTTTTTAATTCCGGCACCGCAGAGCATTGCCATCGGAATAAATCCGAAAATAAAGCCGCCGGCCGGTCCGAGAAGAGCGCCGAATCCACCGCTCATGCCGGCATAAACCGGAACGCCGATCGCGCCGAGGATCAGATAAAGAGCGGACGATGCACCTCCCAATTTCCAGCCAAGCACGTAGCCGCAAAATGCCATTGCAAAGGTCTGCAGCGTCACCGGAACGCCGGTCGGAAGCGGAATCGTCACAATGGACAGTACCGCAAGCACTGCCGTCATCATGCCGGTCAGTACAATCTGTTTTGTGGTAAGTTTTGATTTTTTCATGAATGTAAGTCCTCCTCGCAGGTTCTTGTATCCAATTCTTTCTGCTTTCGAATTGTTAACCTTGTTTCAATATAGGTTAATATTTCATTTTTGTCAATCCCTTTTTTAAAAATGCAGAGAGTTCTGCTACGATTCTGTTACACTTCCTGAAAATAGCGGTCACCCTCTTGTTTTCTGTTTTCTTTCTATGGTATACTATATAGTCTCGGAGTTTTTCCGGGAATGTTCACCCGATACAAACGATGAATTTTTATTCCATTTGAAAGGAGATACCCTCTATGAAACCTTCCGAAAATCCTCTCGGCTCGGAACCGGTCAGCTCTCTTTTGCGGCGTTTTGCGATTCCGAGCGTCATCGCGATGCTCGTCAGCGCCCTCTATAACATGGTAGACCAGCTCTTTATCGGTCACAGCATCGGCGTGCTCGGAAACGCAGCGACCAACGTAGCGTTCCCACTCAGCATGGTCTGCACATCCATCGGTCTGCTCTGCGGCATCGGCGGTGCTGCAAACTTCAATCTCTGCATGGGCAGAAAGGATCCGGAGCACGCGAAATCCTATGTTGGAAATGCCATCTCCATGCTGGCAATCCTCGGTGTGATCCTCTGCGTTGCCGTTCAGCTTTTTCTGCGTCCGATGATGCTTCTCTTTGGTGCGACGCCGGATGTCATTGATTACGCCTGTACTTACACCAGAATTACCTCCATCGGCTTCCCGTTTCTGATCGTCACAATCGGCGGCTCCAACCTGATCCGCGCGGATGGCAGCCCGAAATTTTCCATGCTGTGCAACCTGGTCGGCGCGATCGTCAACACGATTCTCGACCCGCTGTTCATCTTCGTTTTCCACATGGGCATGGCAGGTGCAGCGCTCGCCACGATCACCGGACAGATTTTATCATTCGCGCTCGTTGTCTTCTATCTGCGCGGTTTTAAAACGCTGCCGCTTTCTCTTTCCGATCTGAAGCCAAAAATAGCCTGCTGGGCACGGATCGCTGCGCTTGGTGCAACTCCGGCATTCAATCAGGTGGCAATGATGGTTGTTCAGATCGTTATGAACAACACACTGACCTACTACGGCTCCAATTCCGTCTATGGAAGCGACATTCCGCTTGCATGCGCCGGTATTATTTCAAAGGTGAATATGCTGTTCTTCTCCTTTGTCATCGGCATTTCCCAGGGACTTCAGCCGATTGTCAGCTTCAACTTCGGTGCACAGAAATATGACCGCGTGAAGGACGCTTATAAAAAAGCAGTTTTTGCGGCGACTGCCATTTCCATCGTCGCCTTCCTCTGCTTCCAGCTCTTTCCGCGCCAGATTATCGGCATTTTTGGTTCCGGTTCAGAAGAGTACCTGCATTTTGCAGAGCGGTACTTCCGTATTTTCCTGTTTTTCACATTCCTGAACGGTATCCAGCCGGTCAGCTCAAACTTCTTTACCTCAATCGGAGCACCGAAGAAGGGTATTTTTCTTTCGCTGACGAGACAGATTATTTTCCTGCTTCCGCTGCTGCTGATTTTTCCGTATCTCTTCGGCATTGACGGCGTGATGTACACTGCACCGATTGCAGACCTTGCAGCCGCATCAGTCAGCATCGTTATGGTCGTGCGGGAATTTAAGATCATGGCAGAGCTACAGAAGGCTACTGCCTGAAAACAGGTTTCTTTCCCGGAGCGTTTCTGCAAAAGACTTTTCGTGAGCTGCGGTCGCCAGAGTCTTGCTACAGATCATTGCCGTGTAAACAGGAAAGAATCCTGTCCGGAAAGTAAAAAATCGTATGCTGTTGCTTTTTCCACAACAGCATACGATTTTTTTATGCGTTATCTACACTTTTCTTTATTTATTCACATGCATCCACATCAGTCCATGCGAAGAATCATGGTCAGGATTCGTTTTGCACAAAGAGCGATTTCGTCGCGGGTGATGTATCCCTTCTCAAATGCCTCCTGTACGCGCTCCTCGTATCCGTTTGCCATCTTGATATCATTTCCGGCTTTTGTCTCGCGGTAATGCTCGCCGTGTGTCCACCAGTCGGTCGTTACCATTCCCTTAAAGTCCCACTCACCGCGCAGAATACCGGTCAAAAGATCCTTGTTCTCAGATGCCTGAACGCCGTTGATCAGGTTGTAGGACGACATGATTGTGTATGGATCTGCCTCTTTTACGATGATCTCGAAGGCTTTCAGGTAAATCTCACGCAGCGCACGCTCGGAAACGCGGGAATCGCTGTCTTTTCGGTTTGTTTCTTTGTTGTTGCAGCAGAAGTGTTTCACACTTGCCCCGATATGCTCGGACTGCATACCGCGTACCATTGCCGCACCGGATTTTCCGGCTACAAGCGGATCCTCGGAATAATACTCAAAGTTTCTTCCGCAGAGCGGGCTTCTGTGAATGTTGACAGCCGGGGTCAGCCAGATGCCGATGTTGTTTTCTTTGACTTCCTCTCCGCCGGCTTTACCGATCTCTTCGATCAGCTCCGGATCCCAGGTGCAGGCAAGCAATGTTGCGCACGGCCATGCGGTCGTGTTGACGCCACACTGCGGCTGAATGCGAAGGCCTGCCGGTCCGTCTGCGGTCATGATATTCGGGATGCCGTACTCAGGCAGATTTCCCATGCCAAACGTGTTGGCAACTCCTGTGTTCGGCTGACCGCCGAGCAGATGAATGAGTGCTTCTGTCGGAAGCTTATCTACAAACTCGTCGAGCGTTTCTTTTCCCTCGGCCACATTCATCAGGTTCGGATTCGTCTTTGCTGCTTCCATAAGCTCGCCAAAGCTCTTTCTCTCCTGTGCTTTGACTGCCGGGAGGAAACCTTCCAGAGTCAGCTTATCCTGACGCTCCAGTCCTTCTTCCTCGACAGGGCCGTTATCGGTCGGAAGCGCTTCGTAGGTTCCATCCGCAAGGAGACGTTTTTCCAGCTTATGCGGAGCGGCAAGGCTGGTGTACTGTGCAGTCACTTCTGCCTCTGCCAGATCGTAGGTGAAGTCCAGTTTCTTCGCATCTCTTACATTGTTTCCAACGTAGAAGACGTAGCTTCCTGCCTCAAGAACATAGGCAGATTTTGCAACCTTTCCAAGATCATCAAAAGATGCCATATCTTCCACTGTAAAGGAAAGAACGACTCTCTGTGTCTCGCCTGGCTGCAGCAGTCTTGTTTTCCGGTAAGCGCCGAGCTCTTTGGCCGGTTTGCCAAGCTTGCCCTGCGGTGCGCCATAGTAGAGCTGTACAACTTCTTTTCCGGCACGTTTTCCGGTGTTGGTAACAGCTGCTTTTACAACAATCTTTCCATCCTTCTCTTCTGCCCCCAGAACTTCTGTCTCAAAGCTGGTGTAGGAAAGACCGAAGCCGAACGGATAATTGACCTTCTCCGCTGCGCCCGGAATCGTCTCGAAATAACGGTAACCAACGTAGATATCCTCGTTGTAATCCACGTAATAAACGGATTTATGGAAGTTCTCGGTGGATGGATAATCCTCGAGGGTTGCTGCGTAGGTATCAACCAGTTTACCCGATGGGTTGACGTCGCCTGTTACAACGTCCGCTGCCGCGAGGCCGCCTTCCATGCCGCCCTGCCATGCCATCAGCACCGCCGGAATCTCTTTGCAGTCTTTGAACCAGCTGGTATCAACCATACCGCCGACGTTCATGACAACGATGACATTTTTAAAGTTTGCTTTTACTTTTTCTACCATGGCTGCTTCGCCGTTTGTCAGGCAGAAGTCGCCGTTTTCGAAGATGCTGGCGCTCAGCTCGATCTGTTTTTTCTCATCCTCAAACAGCTCATAGCCTTCCTCGGTGATCTGGCATTTGCGGTCCCAGCCCTCGCCGGAGAAGCGGCAGATGGTGATGATTGCGGTATCGGTATATGCTTTTGCTTTCTGTACCAGCTCGTCCGGTACTTCCGGCTCTCTTGTCATGCCCGGTACAGCACCTGCAGCATACTGTTCTTTTACATTTTTCTCATAGAATTCCGGAAGTTCATGGAACAGAGAAACCTCCCCCTCGGCCTCTTTGATCTTCATGCCTTCGTAGAAGTTGCGGATATACGCAACGGTAACGTCACCGCTTCCGCCGCCGCCTTTTACGTAATCAATCGTTCCTTTTCCAAATAAAGCTACTTTTGTGCCTTTTGCGAGCGGCAATGTCTCGTTCTCGTTTTTCACCAGAACCATACCCTCGCCTGCTGCTTTTCTGGAAAGTGCGATATGTTCCGCGCTTCCTGTTACCCTTTTTCCGTCTTTTCCCAGCGGCAGAACCGGCTGGTAAAGACTTCTCTGCCATTTACCCATTTTAAGCTTACCTCCTGTATTTTCCGGTGCGCAGATCGCTTTCCGAACGCGCCCCATTCTGTCTTTATGATACGAAGTTTTGGAATAGATGTCAATTGATTTTTCAGCATTTTATCCTGTTTTTCGTTTCTTTTTCTTTTGATTTTATTCTATTTTGCCAATTTTTCAGGCATCCGTTGTTTCTTTTCTTTCTCTCAATATCTTGATCCGCAGGTGGATGCTACCTCTGCGTCTCCCCGGTGTTTCTGCAGCTTGTCGCTTTTCTGTTATATCAGACACTTTTCTCATTTTGTGGATTGTCCGAAAAATAACAGCGTTCTATACTAAAGCGTGTCTGAAAACAAATCATCGGCATCCCCTTTTTCAGGTTCTCTTTGGGATACAACAAAAGAATGGAGTTTTCTTATGAAGGTACTGATTTTATCCTGCAATACTGGCGGTGGCCACAATGCTGCGGCCTCTGCATTAAAAGAAAGTCTGAATTTTTATCACCACGAAGCCGAGGTTCTGGATCTGATGAGCCTCGGACGAAAGCATACCTCCGCACTGGTCGGCGGAGCTTATGTGAAGCTCGTCTCCGTTTTTCCGGCCGGCTTCGGCGCACTCTATCAGCTTGGTGAGCTGGTACGGAAATTTCCCTGGAAATCCCCCGTTTACTATGCAAATGCGCGGCTTGGAAATGCGCTTGCAGATTATATTGATCAAAACCATTTTAATGCCGTTGTCACCACACATCTTTATCCGGCGGAAACACTGACCTGGATGAAACAGAAAGGACGGCTGACGATTCCCTGCGTTGCCGTTGCCACCGATTACGCGTGCATTCCGTTCTGGGAAGAGACGAACTGCGATTACTATGTGGTTCCGCACAAGGATCTGATCCCGGAGTTTGCATCCTGCGGCATCCCGGAAGAAAAACTGCTTCCTCTCGGTATTCCGGTGCGGCCCGCATTTGCGCGCCCTGCATCCAAAGAGGATGTGCGCCGCCATCTCGGTCTTCCCGAGAATGCTCCGCTGTTTCTCGTCATGAGCGGCAGTATGGGATTCGGCAAAGTGCATCTGCTCGCACATGAACTCGTTTCCCGGCTGGAAAACGGCGAACAGGCTGTGATCATCTGCGGAAATAATAAAAAACGGATGCGTTCGCTCCGGCTGCAGTTCCATAAGAACCCAAATGTACATATCATCGGTTTTACACGCCACGTTGCGGAATATATGGCCGCTGCCGATGTGCTGTTTACAAAGCCCGGGGGCTTAAGCAGTACCGAGGCCGCTGTGCGGCGCGTTCCGCTTGTCCACACTGATCCGATTCCGGGTTGCGAAACAAAAAACCGTGCTTTTTTTGTCTCACGCGGAATGTCCGTGACCGGCGCACATCAGAAAGAGCTGGCAGAGGCCGGTATTTCGCTTGCCCGCGATGATGCACGTCAGATTGCGATGCGCGATGCCCAGCATCAAAACAGCCATCCGCAGGCGGGAACGTCAATTACACACCTTTTGGAAAAATTAATTTCGGAGTAACTGCTTATGATGCTTACTGCTTATCTGTTTTATAGTTTCTTCGGGTACCTCTCGGGCAGCGTACTGTATTCGTACCTGATTCCAAAATACTTCTGCCACGTGGATGTCCGAACTGTGAATGAAGATCAGAATCCCGGTGCCTTCAACGCCTTTTCAGTGGCCGGACCGCGGATTGGACTGCTCTGCGTCCTGTGCGATATCGGGAAGGGATTTCTGCCGGTGTTTCTGGCGGCGCACAGTTCCGCTGTTTCGATGGGTTCCTGGATTTTCGCCCTGATTCTGCTCGCCCCGGTGGCCGGACACGCATGGCCGTTTCTGCAGCCTGCGAAAGGCGGAAAGGCGATCTCTGTCTCGTTCGGCGTGCTGCTCGGCCTCCTGCCGGATCTGCGGCCGGTGCTTCTTCTGGCGGCGTTTTATCTGACGTTTTCGTTGATTCTCATTATCCAGCCACACAGTCTGCGCTCGATCGTTTCGTTCTCCGGGTTTGCCGTTGCCGCACAAATTTCCCGCTTTCTTCCGTCCGTGCGGCTCGGCAGTCTGCTGATATCACTCGTGGTGTGCTTCCGCCATCTTTTCAGCCTGCGGGAGCATGAGACCGAAAATGCTGCATTTACAATTCAGTCTTTGTCTGCTAAAATAAGGAAAAAGCAGAAAAAAGAATAATATTTACAGTTCATTTAAAACAGCGGCAAACAATTTACTTCAGGAGGATTGACACATGATTTCAGAAAAAATGGTAACTCTCGGCACAAAAAAATCGGTAATCCGCGAGATTTTCGAATACAGTAAAAAACGCGCTGCCGAGATCGGATCAGAAAATGTCTTTGATTTCAGTATCGGAAATCCAAACGTCCCGGCTCCGGTCTCCGTTCATGAGACCATCAAGGAGCTGCTTGATTCCAAAGACGATTACTATCTCTTCGGCTACACCTCCGCGCAAGGCGATGCCGATACCCGCGCCGCCGTTGCAGCCGACCTGAACAAACGCTTTGGTACCGCGTTCCATGCCGACAACTTCTATATGACCTGCGGTGCAGCCGCTTCGCTCCGCATCGTCCTTGGCGCTTTAACCGTTCCGGGCGACGAGTATATCGTATTTACCCCGTACTTTCCGGAATACCGTGTTTTCATCGAATCTGCAGGCGCAGCCATGATCGAAACGCCGGCTGATTCTTCCACGTTCCAGATCGACTTTGACCGCCTCTCGGCCGCTGTCACAGCGCACACCAAAGGCGTTTTCGTCAATTCTCCGAACAATCCGTCCGGCGTTGTCTACACAGAAGAAAGCATTCAGAAGCTCGCTGCTTTTCTGGAAGCAAAATCTGCCGAATACGGCCATCCGATTTATCTGATCGTTGATGAACCGTACCGCGAGCTTGTCTACGGAGACGTGGAAGTTCCGTATCTGACAAAATATTACAAAAACACGCTGGTCTGCTACTCCTACAGCAAATCCCTCTCCCTGCCGGGCGAGCGTATCGGCTACGTTCTCGTTCCGGATGAGGTCGATGATGCAAGAACCATCTACGCAGCCGTCTGCGGTGCCGGACGCGCCCTCGGCTTCGTCTGCGCACCAAGCCTGATCCAACACGTCATCGCCAAATGCGCAGGACAGGTTTCTGATCTTTCGGTCTACAAGAAAAACCGCGATCTGCTGTATGATTCATTAACCGCCTACGGCTTCACCTGCGTTCACCCGGACGGCGCTTTCTATCTCTTCATGAAAACTCCGGAACCGGATGCGTATGCGTTCTGTGAGAAAGCGAAAAAGTACGAACTTCTTCTGGTTCCAGGCGACGATTTCGGTGCACCGGGATTCGTGCGGATTGCTTATTGCGTTACTACTGCGCAGATTGAGCGGGCACTGCCGGCGTTTAAGGAACTGGCGGGAGAGTATTTTGGATAATTTTTCAACTGTCAACTTTTCTTAAATAGATGTTGGGGTCAAAAGGCTTTTTGACCCCTTTGACCCCGGTATCTTACATATAGTAAAAAACAGACACTGCTTCATCTTTGAAACGCAGCGTCCGTTTTTCTTTTATTCTCCTACATCCTGTTTTCCAATCACAACTTTACATCTTTTCTTCCACATCCCTGTTCTGACACACGCATACCGCTCGCTTTCGATGATCTGTTCCATCGCTGCCGCTCCTTTCTTTTGAGCTATCTCAATCGCATAAGGCGGGCAGGACTTGAACCTGCATTCTGTGCCTTATCCTCTACGAAAAATTTGCTGTACGTTCCACAAACATGAAACATTTTTCTGCACAGGTTTTGCCCGTTAAACTACCGCCTTATTTTCAGCCACATTTTTTGTGGATACTGATGTGTATCAAATGCTGTTCCACTCTGACTTGCTTTATATCATCGGTGGAGATGCTATTTTCCTGCCTCAGCCTTCTCTCTAAAGCTCAGGATTTCCTTCAGAGACCTTGGTTCATAATTCATCCATGGCTTCATACATCCCACATTGTATGCCTGCGGTCTGCACTCATAAATGTGTCTGCTGCATTCCTGCTTTCTGCACGTCTCTGTTCTTTTTGTGAATGTCCGTGCTTTGTTCTGTATATACTATATTACATATTTTCGATTTTTGCATTTAACTTCTGGTTTAATTTTTCATGTGATATGTTTTCTGGTTTTTCCCAGCTCCACACAGTACTGTCCAGACCTGATTTCCCTTTGGACAGTGCCTTTAGCTCTTCCACGCAGAATTCCGTCGCGCGTACGATGTACTCGTTGGCCATTTGTCTGGTAAGGATGGACAATTTCTCTTCTTTTCTCTGGACGAATTCCCCGCGGACTTCTTTTATAAGACCTTTCACATCGAATTCAGCAAGCTGTGCCAATGGCTCTTCTGTAAGATCCAGCTCCTGGATCATTTCCTGGAAAAGTCCATATTTTTTCGAAACATATTCATTTAATATCTCGTAGTCACGATGCAGTTTTTCTACATTTCCAGGAACGCTCGAATTCCAGCCATGCTCCCCATACATAAATCTCCGATACAGCATATCCTGGATCAGATGAAGATAATAGCCGAGATATAAATCATCCTTCTCCATGTATTTCCCGTATCTGTCGCGGAAACATTCGAGATCGTATGTGTATCTGGTATTTTCGCAGATTTTCTTCTTTAAATGGCTATTTCCCGCCACCGCCCCATCCGGCAGAATCACCCCAAGGAACAGGCGGTTGATATCTCGAAACGAGACTTTCTTTCTCATCTCCTGTACAATTGCCAAGTGAATCATGCTTGATGCCATAGTGTCCTCTTTTCCTTTATTCTTCTGCATTCTTTTTTTCAATATCAGCTTTACATCTTTTGAAAGCTTTCTATCCATACTGCTAACTTTAACATTTTTATGCCGCATTTCCAATTCTGACGCATGCGTACCGCTCGCTCTCAATCACTTTTTCCATCGATTTAACCGGCGTGCTGTCAATATTGTTCAGGAGATTCTGGAATGTCGTAACCGACTGGCCGCTGTATAGCTGGACACCTTTTCTCCGACTGTCGGCATGGAAAATATCGTTTCGACTGTCTACATTCCAGAAAATAATATTCGGTAATTGGTAGCCGCAATACTCGTACTTTTCTTTCATATGATCATAAAACATCCAATTGCGGTCTCCGCATCTGTCGATCTCCATGTCAGATACAACGATCAGCGCTTTCGGCATTTCTTCCGGCGGTACATCGTGATCCATCGCTGTTTCCAGAACCCGCTCAAATGCAGCCTGAAGATTAGTATTCATCCCCCATTCCGTACGCTCGACGTATTTGATTTTCTGCAGCAAGGTTTCCCCTCTCAGAGAAACAAATTCCGGCTTCTGGCTGAACGTCATGAAAAGATTGTGGTAAGCGCCCCGGTTCCGCTCTGCAAAGTAAATAGCAAGACCAATGGATGTCGCCAAGGGTCTTCCACTCATGGAACCGGAAACATCTGCAATGACAATTGCATTCGTTTCCTGCGCCACATAATCCGGCAGCTGCCTCCACTGCGCCTCCAATACCTGATTCCATTGACGTCCATACAGAACTTTTTCCACGAGATCGTACGGGTACAGCGTCTCCGCATGAATCTTTTCTTTTCCATCCAGTGCCTTCGACAGATACTGGTTAAAACGCTTTTCATCATGTTTTCGAAATGCGCTCCTGTAAATCATCATGGCTCTTCCGGAGACCTCCGGGTAAACGATCTCCTCCCACTTTCTTTCTGACATTTTCACTTCCAGCACACCGATATATTTCCGCAGAGAACGGACGATTCTTTTGAAGTTGTAAACAGGATAGCCGAGTTTCTGCGCCGTCAGAATGCCGAGTTTTCTCGTCTCCGTATTTTTAGAGTCTGCCGTTTTGATCCATTTAGCAAGCAGGGAAACGCTTTTTCTCTCCTGAAAGTTTTTCAGATCTGCTTCCAGCTGCTGCTTCATGGCACTCCACATCTCGTCCTCAACGCCAGTTCCGATCAGGCAGTACCAGTCGTCAAAACGGCCGAAAACACCAATCAGATCAAGGTTGGCAATAACTGCCTGCGGATGGTACTCGGCAAGATACTGTAGTAGAATCCGAAAGACACGTCTCTCGCCGAGACCTTCCCGGATATCACGCGCATAAAACAGGATTTTCAATGCGAACAGCGGGTCTGCCTGATATGCTTCCGCAAACAGAAGCTCAATTCTTTCCGGATCCGCTCTGCGCAGGGATCCAATTGTCGCAAACAGATCCAGCCGCGCATCGCCGGTTGTGTTCCGTGCTACTGCTCCATTTTCTGTATAAGTTTTTGTCGCCTGCTCCCGTATCCATTCTGCAAAATCCATCGCTGCCGCTCCTTTCCTTCGTTCCACTGTTTTCTCCAGACATCCTTTTCTGGATCTATGGACTCCATTCTTTCTCGTTTGCTCTTCTGTTTTTTTCTGAGTGAGGGCCGGATTTGAACCGGCATCTTCGCCATTACCACTGGAAAAAAGTTTGCCGTTACGGTCACGCACATGACCGTTTTTTCGCGCTCTTTCTTTTAAGCTACCTCACTCGCGTAAGGCGGGCAGGACTTGAACCTGCATTCTGTGCCTCCCTATTCTCCTCAAAAAGTTGCTGTGTGTTCCACAAACATGAAACCTTTTTTTCTGCACAGGTTTTGCCCGTTAAACTACCGCCTTATTCTGTTATTTTAGTGTTTCTGTCTTCTGTCCCCAGCTCAGGATTTCCTTTCGGGATCTTGGTTCATAATTCATCCATGGTTTCATGCATCTTTTCCAGATCATTTTCTGTAATAGCATTTTTCCCAGTGATTTTTTTCTTCCCGATTCGGATTCCAGGATCTCTCACCGTAAAATTTCCAGTCGCAGATATCCCATGTCTCAGAAATTTTTCGAAATGCTTTTGATTTTCCCCACAGTGTTTTCGCCCGTCGAACCCTCTTATTTGCCGCGCGCTTTGCCCAACGGAAATTTTTGCATCGGCCTTTGCTGACGGGCGTTTTTTTACAGCTTCGGCTCATCAGCCTACTCCCCATCCAGAATTTTCTGATAGAGAAGTCTGCCTTCCTCCCCGGCAAGCCGTCCGCAGATTTCTGCCCGTTCGGCGATAACAGGGATCTGGATATGTGCTTTGGCATCTGCCAGCTGTAGCAGCATCAGGTTTTGAAACATCGCAAAGCTGGCCATTTTCGTATGGCGTCTGACGTGCTTTAATTTCACACTGACGTGGTCATCATGATACTTCACATAATACAGGAGCTCCTGTACATCGAAACACGGAATCACATACCCCTGCCGGTCCAGCTCCGGGATCACGATATCGCGCACGATTTCCATGCTTTTTTCGGGATGACCGTAGTAATGCATGTCCGGATCACCCTCGCGTTTTCCCCTGCACTGAGCTTCAGGCTTTCCGATATCGTGCAGCAGCGCCGCCAGATAGACCATATCATTTTCCATCCTCCGCGGAAGATTGCAGACCACATGGAGGGAATGCATCCATAAGTCATACTGATGTGCACTGTTCTTCTGATCATAGCCGAACATGGTTCGTACGGCCGGAATCAGTGCTGCGATTTCTTCTCGTCTCATATCCATCTCTTCCACAGTTTCTGCTGTTTTCAACACATTCAACAGCTCGCTTAACTTCATGTGTTCATTCCCCCTTTCTGGTCTTTTTATAAATATCCGTGTTTTGTTATGTATAGATGTTGGGGTCAAAAGGTTTTTTGACCCCTTTGATACCAGATTGCTACGTGCTTTGCACTCCCGCAATCTTCATGCATATACTGTATCACATGCTTTCGTTTTCTGCACTTAACCGCTGGTTTAATTTTTTTTGCTGATTTTTTATGCTGTTCGCCCGGCACAGAATCCGATCTGCCGACTCTGCGGTTTCTTTTTCAGTCCGATCATCTCGAAATCGTCCGCCGTCAGAAGACAGGCCTCCTCTTTTTCCAGCGTACCATTCTGATGTTCCCGAATGAGGCGGTCTGCCTGGCGCATGATAGCGTGGTCCAGCAGGTTTCTGACAAACCGTCCATTGCCGTAATTTTCTTCCCGACAGGCATCGGCGCAGATGGAAAAGCATTTTTCCCTTGTTCTTTCGTCCATCCGGTATTCCGATTTTTCCAGCATCAGATCCAGAATCTGCGTCAGTTCTACCGGTGAGTAATCCGGGAAATTCAGGTGAAAGGCAATGCGGCTTGCAAGACCTTCATTCTGCTCCAGAAACTCCTTCATCTTCTCCGGATATCCTGCAAAAATGACAATGACCTCATCCCGGTAATTCTCCATCTCCTGCACAATGGTATTGATCGCCTCGGCGCCATACGTGCGGTTGTCTTCTACAAGAGAATACGCCTCATCGATAAACAGAATGCCGCCACGCGCCGCCTGAAATTTACTCTCAACAATCTGTGCCGTCCAGCCGACATATTTTCCGACCAGATCCTGTCTGCCGCACTCTACAATGTGGCCATATTTCAGCACTTCCTCTTCCTTCAAGACCTGGGATAGCAGACGCGCCACGGTTGTCTTTGCTGTCCCTGGATTTCCGGAAAACAGCATATGCATGGATGACTGAACCCCCGGAAGACCCATCTGTTTCCGCATTTTCTGCATTTTGGCCGCCGCCAGAATCTCATCTGTCACTTTCTTTACATCCGACAGGCCTACCATTTTCTGCAGCTCCACATACGGCTTGTCTGTCTTCTTTTTCAGTTGAATTTTGACGAGGTCTTTTTGTTTGTAGGCCTTGTAAATATGCGTTTTTAATCCGCTTCCGTACCATCTGTTGTAGGCAGAAAAGATATCCGATACAGAATACAATTTCTTTTCTTTCGGAAGATACCGCGTCAGCTCTTCTATCGTGTAGTCGTGATACTCTGTCTTATCCGCCAGACGTTTCAAATAGCCCGTCGCCCGTTCCAGATCTCCCTGGCCTTCCTGAATCTGAATCAGATCCGCGTTGGAAAGAATTTCCGCTATCGTCTCATCCGATACGCTGCGGCTTCCGGAAATGTCCACAAAGATAAACAATGTAGAATTTCCATACTCATTCAGTTTCTTCCCAAGTGTTTTCGCCAGATCATAATTGCCGGTGGCATACATTCCTGTACTCTTTTCACCTTCCAGATTCAGAATCACTGTTCCGCCTCTAGCACTGGAGAAAATATTGTCAAAATTATCTTCCCGCTCTGCCTTGTATGTCATCTTCTGCACATCGTAAACTCTGCCGCTCAGCAATCGTTGATTCTCCAGCAGTGCCGGAATCAGAAGATCTATCATATCATCCGCAGCCGCTTTGTCACCGGCTGTGATCAGATAATGAACCGGATGCCCAACAAAACGTTTTTCATTTTCCGGGGCGTAAATCCGCTCCATTTCGTCATAGAAGCTTTCCGATGCCATAATTTCCTGCATCTGCTCCGCCTGCTTTTGTCTGGTCATATTTTGAGCGGTATAAATCCGTTCACTTACCTGATACGCAACAGGTTCAAAAAAACTGTGATGTTCTGGTTCTATCGCAAGTTTTAATTTTTCCTTCAGCGACCCGCTGTAACACTCCGTCCAGTTATTCCGTTCTGCCCGAACCAGTTCTTTGCAAAACGCATCATTTGTGATCTCCTCATACGCAAGCAACTCAATTTCCGGCAGTATCTTCTGAATACAATCCACACATACCCGGGGAACCACTTCCATCTCAAGTGCAGCCACAATCGTCATCTGACCATTCAGAATATCACTGATCATAATGAAAAACTTCTTTTCTGTACGGTAGGCAGTGTAAAACTTGCTGTTCCATTCCGCAGCATCACTCCGTCTGGAATAGAGACGCTCATATCCTTCCTTCGTTGAATCCTCCTGTTCCAGATTCAGTTTTGAACAGTCTGCTGTGTATTTGTAAAGAATCATTCGCTGCTACCTCCCTTGGAGCTTTTACTGGTAATCCTTCTGTTGTCTCTTTCTACCTGCTATCTTACCACCTGCCGTATCCCATATGTGGACAGGTTCTTGTCTATACGAAAACCAGACAATTTTCTGGTTTTTCTATTTCTCCATAACAGGTACTTACTTCTTTTTTCTTCTGCATTTCTGTACAGTATTTCGACACTGGAATAACGGCTACAATCACAACATGTTCTTTTTTCTCGCAGTTTCCCAGCAAGCCAATCATATACCGCAGCTCTTCTTTTCTGTCGGCAAAATTTTTTCTGCTTGTCATCATCGGCACTTCATCAATCACAAAAACAGAAATTGCTCCATTCTCTGCTTTCTGCGCTATGATTTCTGCCATTCTCTCCACCATCATCGCTGGTGTATCATCAATTTCTATCTTGGAAAGCTCCTCCTGCCCGTACATGCTCTGCAGAATCTTCCACATCTCCTTCTTTTCATGCTGCAGTGAAAAAAGGAGAACTCCATCCTCGCTGGTTTTTCGCTCTTTCCAGCCATATGCAACCGCTTTTTTCGTTTTTCCGCTCGCCGCAGATCCCGCCAGGAAAATCATCCTTCTGCCCCTCCCTCATCTTTCAGAAAAATTTCAAGCATACGTCCAATTACCATATTGTCTCGTTCTACCAGATCTCTGGCTGTTCCAAACATGAATCGAAATCTCAAATCGAAAATCATTCTGGCCTGCTGTTCATCCAGTCCATACTGCTTTTCCAGTGCCAACGCTGCAATCCCCTCATTTGGGTAGTCCGCTTTCATGATCTGGCAAAGTTCATCTTCATGGCATTGTGCCCAGCTTTGTGCTTCCAGCGTGTGTTTTCTTTCCAGAAGCATGTTCTTTCTTCTTACCAGATACTCTGCAAAATACTCCAGCTCTTCCTGGCTGTATCCGATCCACTGACCCGAAATATCCCAAAGTGGTTCTATTTGTTTCATTTCCCGAAGAAGATGCTCTTTTTCCTCCAGAAAAGCTTTCCATCTCCCCTGTTTTTCCCGTTCAAGCGGCTCTTTTTCTTTCTCAGGAGCTTTTTCCCACTTCTGCAGTATTTCATTATAGTCCTCCGCTTTTTCCACCATGGTAAGAAATACCTGTTTTGCTTCAGAATTTTTTCTCATAACAGAATACAGAATAGCCAAAAGTGCATCCAGTACATATATTTTATTTTGCCCGCACTTTTTCTCCAAATATTCCTGTTTCGAAACAAACAGCCTAATCACGCCATCTCTGTTGTTTGTGCGAGACGGAACGATGATATAGGCCTTATCCTTTTCTTCAGGAAAATCTTCTGCCCTTCCTTCAAACACGACTTCCGTGGCATCTTCAACGCAGATTTCCGTCAGTGGATCAAAACATTCCAGAAATTCTAAAATACCCATATTGCACCTCTCCTTTATTTCCCGATCTGATCTGCGGTTCTTTTCGTTTTCCCGGGTTTCCGCTTTTTGGCCTTTCGGATATAATTTTCACTGAACTGCTTTTCCCGTTCAATCCAGTCCTGCGTTCTCTTCTCAATCACAAATGGAAGTTCTCTCCAGATCATCCTGAGCTGTTCTTCTGTGATCTCCGGCACTTTCTTTAAAATTGCCTCCCGCAGATATACACCGCCTCCGCTGCAGGAATCCGGGAAACAGTTTTCTTCGCTGATAGCATCCAGAATTTCTTTATAATATTTTCGATACATCTGATATGCTTCGTAATGTGCAATACGGTTCACATGATCTTCGATTCTGGATTCCTCCTCCTGTTTCAGAATTGTTTTCTTGTTGATTCCGCCGCTGTTCACATTCGCATAATACATCGCATATGCTTTAGCTTCTTCCAGACTTTGGAATGTGCGGAGAAATCTGCCGAAGTTATGAATATCACCATCTGAAAACGTAATCCAGTCATAATATGCCAATTCCGGCGGAAAATGATTTTCTTTTCCGTAAAGCTCTGCACATTCCTGTCTGCTGACAGAATGATAATCCCACGGACCGATGATATCATCGTAATCCGCGTAGAAAAGAATATAGGCTTCCACCTTTGCATCACTGTATATCAGCATCGGGCTGTGCTCCTCGTACTGATACAGAATCGAGTATTTTACACCCTTGATTTTTCCGTCATTCCTTCTCATCAACAGTGCGTAAACGCCCATCTCAGAATTGTCCGGAATATTGTTCACATGCATCGGCTTCCAGTTAAATTCGTTCTCCGTCAGTTTCTCCTTCTCGCGTTTTTTCCGGCGTTCCGCCATTTCCCGATCCATTCTTTCCCTGTACAGAACGCTTCCGATGTAATCATATCGTTCCAGATGCTCCACGCCAATTGCCCGGCCGGCCAGATCGATGGCATAAAAATGCCAGAAATTTTCCTTTTCCCGTTTCGCCTCCGCAGCCGCTTTGCTGTACTCATCCAGAATGTCTTCCCGGATCAGTGCATTTTCTTTCTCCAGATATTTCCAGCCGTGATCTTCTGCTTTATATTTATGACGATAACCAATTCTTTCATCGGTCGTCTCAAAGATCGGGAAAAGCTCGGTACTTTTGTAAAATGGTGTCTCTTCAAATCCGAAAATATACTCTTTTCCCTCTTTGCTGAGCAGACATACACATCCCGGGCCGCCCATTCCAGAAGGGGGATCCTCCTGTGCAAACACAACGGTTTTCCAGAAGTCTTCTGTTAAATCTGGTAAATCAAACGTGTGATCTCTATCCATATCTCTGGCTCTCTTCCTTTCCTTTTTCCGTTGCATAAAAAGTTCTCTTTTATTCTGTTCTCAGATCTTCTCTCGGCTGATTGGAAAGCACAATCACCATCTGCTTTCTGTGAACCGTTTCATACTGAACATCCATCCACATTTTCTCAACATGTGGACACTCTTCCATTCCGATGCCGTACACATACATATCATCGTATTTCTCCGGTATCTCACTCCGATATTCATAGTATTCAGATGACCAGTCATTTCGATTTACGATAGAAAAATGTCTGCCGATCTGCAGATACGGTTTTAGATCCCGGAACAAAAGCTTCTGTTCCACACTCCGTTTGATATCCCGCGGTTCTTCCGAAATCATAAGTTCCATCGCCGGATTCATTGTATCATCTTTACTGCACCAACATTCTCCTTCCGGTTCCGGCAAAGCCGTATAGACATCTCTGTAAAATTCCACATCCACCATTCCGACTCCATAGATGTAAAAGCCGGCATATTTCTGTTCCGGAATGTCTGACATCATCAGATAATCGTGGTAATAACCATCCTCAAAACAGATGGATAAGCGGACATTGCGTGCAACATATTTTCTCAGTTCTTCAAATTTAATTGCCATCAGAAAACTCCTCCTTTGTCAGTACCAGTTTTACTACTTCGTGTGCGAAAAAATTATCTTCTTTTTCGAAAATGTTACCCAGCACAACCATGACCGGGCCGTCCTCTACTTCTCTGAACCCCAGCTTCCGCAGCAGGCTGATCGTTGGTTCATTTTCTGTCTGGGTTGTCACATACAGCTTATCGATGAAAAGATTCTTTCCGTTTGCAGAAACCCCATCACCAAAGAGCTGATTAATCAGCTCTCGGCTGGCTTCTTCACAGTAGCCGTTTCTTCGGTATTCTCTGGCGATATAAAATTCAATTTCGTATTCGTCTTCCATTTCTCTATGTACGCCTACGTAACCAATAAACTTGTCTTTCTGCTGTTTGGGAAAAATGGAATAGGTGCAAAGCTCATGATCGGTTCTCTCAAAGTAGTTGGCAAACCCCATCACATGTTTTTCGGATGGGCTGACTCCGCAGAATATGTAGAAGTCGCCATCATCCCGCAGCATTTGTAAAAATGCCTCGGAGTCTCTGTCCGTCCGGCTTGGGAGAAGGAATAATCTTTCAGTTTCGATTGCAGATCCTGTGTTCATTTGTGATCTCGTCTCCATTCTTTTGTACGTTGACTGTGAGTTTTCATGTTTCAGGAGTGAGGGCTGGAATCGAACCAGCGACAATAGATCTTTTGCTGTACCGACCACACCCATGATCGGCTTGGTTTCTCTGCTCTACCATGGCTGAGCTACCTCACTCATATTTCTCTTTTAACTTTTGTATTCCTTATGTGATTCCACTCTGTCAGGAACCAGCCTGCTCCGCCGGAATATCTCCGCCGGTTCTTCTGCGATCTCACTCCAGCCGGCTTTCAACAGGAATTCTTTTGTTACGTCTGCTTCCTGAATTGCGAAAAGTTCGTTCAACGTCATATCGAGTTGTTCCTCCTGATCTGTCCTGTATTCTGATGCATCCGCCGGAGCTCTTATGTACTCCTATTATTCCACGTCTCTCCGTCGTTTGCATTGAACTTGTGGTTTACTTTCCGGGTATGCCTTATCTTATCATGGAACCGTTCCTGCATGTGGACACTCTTTTGGCCACTTTTCTGTTTCACAGGATTTTACTTTCACTGTTCCCGAATCTTCAGATACTGCTCTGCCATGCAGCTAAGACTCTCTTCATCGATAATTTCAAGGAACGCATTTTGATTCCCGTACAGCGCTTTTCCAATCCGTTTAATCGCCTGAATTCCGACCACAAGCTTCTCATCTGGATATTCACAATAATTGAGTAATCTGCGAAGCGTCTTAAGACTTGGAATCTCTTCTTCCTCCACATACTCTGATAATTCGATGTCTCTCATCATGCTTGAAACTGTAAAGTTGTATTCTTCCGCTGTCCGCAGAAATCTCTCCGCATTGAACCAGTAATTTTTCCCATCCTCGCGGAGAATATTGGTGAATTTCTGAAGCAGATGCTTTTCCTGCAGGGTCACAGCACTTTCTCTCTTCACATCAGCTGGGATACGATAGACGGTTTCTTTTGTAATTTGATTTTTCATTTTGCTCCTCCTTCAGTATCTGGCGCAGAAAAACTTTTTTGTCACTTTACAATATATTTCCTATCATTCTGCTGATTCTCTTTCTCATTTGAGTACTCCTGTTTCAAAACAGCTTCAGATAATCCCTAAACACGATTGCCTCCACCGCCGGGGTTTCCGATGCAAATTGTGCGTTTTCGATTCCATTGGTGAGCAGCAGATGTTCCCAGAGTTTTCGGTCCTTTTGAAAGTCAAATCTGCAGTCATCCAGAACTACATACTCTTCAATCTCCGGATGTGCTTTCAGGTATTTCAAAATCCCTTCTCCCCTTTTGTACATCTGATCCTGTGTCTGCCCATCGATCGACAGCCCGCACAAAGCAAGTTTAGAAATGAGATACACATAATCATCATCTGTCGGTTTCACTTCTTTCCAGTCGGAAGACAAAACAAGATCTGCTCCACCAATTTTTTCAATTGTCTTTGCCAGGACTTCCACTCGTGCATCATCAATCCCCGTATATCCATCCGGGGTTTTCTGGACTGTGGTTGTGGTATTCAGCACTCCGTCAACATCCAGAAATATCACAAAACGTTTATGTCTTTTACACATGTATCTTTCCTCCCTGACCTTGGATCTGAAACAGCTTTTTGTTATGTGCCTATTCTATCCGCAATAGGCGTTGTTTGTGTAACGCTTCTTGCGGAACAAAAAAATAATTCATACTACAATTCCATTTTTCATTTCTGCAGATTTTCTTTTGACTGGAGATGGTATCGCCATCTCCCCGTCGTTTCCTCAAAGCTGTGAATCTGGATTTCTTCACGCATGGCAAGCTGCATAGCCCGTTCGCCAAAGGTTTCCAGATCTCTCGCCTTTTCTCTTTCCAGCGCAGCATGTTCTCTCTCATATGCAGCAATTGCATTTTCCCAAGTGGAATAAATTCCAAGCCACTCATCCTCATCATGAAATTCCTCATAGCCACGCACCAGTAGATAATGAACCTTACCTTGTTCTGTCATCGTAACAAACGCCTCCTTACGCACCCTGCAAAAATTTTTATATTTCCCTATTTTTACACACTTTCCAGAATTTTTCATTGAACTTCTGGTTTATTCATTGGTCTGATAAAGCCCTTCCAGTTCTTTCATTTTATTTCGGATCAGTTCCTGTACAGACGGCGTCTCCACGATGACATCCCTTGAATTCATCATCGCCCAGTTTGCCATAAAATACGCGGTTCGATATACCAGCACCCGATCATATTCCTCTGTTCCACCCTTTAGGAAATAAAACTCATCATCAAACGTATGATACATGATCGTATAAGCATTTGGCGTTTTCCGCACCCGTAAAATGATGGGTTCCACACTGCCATAGCTGCCACCCTGGTGTTCTGCTACATAACGATACTTATCCAGCTTCTTGTTCTCGTCTTCCAATTCAGACATCGGACGGTATCTTCCCTCTCCCGGCTCAAGCACCTGAATTTCGTCCATGCGTTCAATCGGATAATTGGACAAACCCTGATACGGCTCATGGTTTCCAACCAGCCACAGTTTCCCATTTGAACTGCTGATGAAATAAGGTGAAATGACATAGACCTTTCCACCATCGACATAAGCACGCTCCCCTGATTTCGTATACTGTATGAGTTTAAATGAGATTTTCCGAAAAAACTGTCCTGTCTGATTGCTCAGTGCTTCAAAGATTCTGCTCATATTCTCATGCAGATTTGTATAGTGGCACGGTTCTGCCCGGCGGACGACCTCTTCGCCTTCCATCTGCGGTATTTTCGGATATTTCCGTTCTTTTGAAACCTTCGCTTTTCCCACATCATCTAATAAATATTCCGGGGAAAACCTTTCCAGATAGCAATGATATTTCTTAATATTTCCTACTCCGGCACAGGTGATCAGATCTCGAATAATTTCCTGTTTTTCCTCCATCGTTGCTGTCATGGTAAAAATATGTTCAATCAGAAATGGCAGTTTTTTCTGACTCAATGGATGATTGTAATAGATAATATTCTTTTTATTATCTATCTTTCCATCCTCATCCATCTCGGTGATCGTAACAATGCCTTCCGCTTCCAGTTCAAAGACATCCTTTTTTACAGTTCTGATCTGGTTATCGCGTTTGTTCTTTTTCTTCTCTTTGTCTCCCTCTACGGAAATTTCCCCATAAACAGCATCGCGCAGTTTCCAAATGGATATTGGTCTTTCTATATTTGTCTCTTGCATTAGCTCCTGTAAAATTTTAAATTTTATATCGTTCTTTAAGCCCATTGTTTGTATTCCTCCACTTAATCTGAGTATCCAGTTGCTGGATTTTTCCCTGGCTACATTTAATTTTCGATCTTTTCCTTTGTTGAGGTCATTCTAGCAGTTATAAGCGTCATTTGTATAACGCCTTATACATTTTAAAAAAAATCATGCTGCCCATTCATTATCTGGGCAGCATGTACAGCATCGTCAGATCGCTTTTTCATATTATGCAATATGGTTACTAAAATCCTCTTTATATTGTTCTTTTTGTATTATCCATTTATTAGATTTATCATCATAGTAATTAGGTCCACACCCATTAATACCGTTTCCCAGTTCAAATGCTACTTTTTCTCCATCATATTTTGTAAAAAAACCTATGTTTGTAATATACATTGTTTTATAATATAAATAGTTTTCTTTGTACTCGTATTTGAGTAAAGAATATCGCATATAATGTCCCGATCTCCCATGTGATGAATAATCTTTTACATTTTTATAAAATTCATTACTATTCATAGTATTTTTAACACCTTGCACAGTGTTATTTTTAATATTATCAATAAAATTATCTAAGATTTTGTCATCATAAAACACAGGTGTTTCAATTAATGGCATCCACCCATATTCGCAATATGGTTTTCCTCCAATCATTTTATACTCGACGATTCCCTCTTTATTTCTATTAGATCTACTCAAAGTTTTTTCACAAAATCCAAAGCAATCCCAACCATCTTCTTCTATTTTTTTCCATACCTGAATCGCTCCTGGTAGAACATGTATATTACCAGATCCACAGTCGAAGTCTTTATAAAACATGGTAATTTTAAATTGTTCATTTTCTATTTGATATTCACACCAATAATAATTTAAATAATCATGTTTTTCTTTATCTTCCAAATTCATTATATTAAATGTATTATTTTCATTTTCAAAATAGCCCACATAATAATGCTTTTTTTTTGCTTTTTCCCCTAATTCATCAATTATTTTAATCAAACTTTCTTTTTGCTTACAATTAAAATTTTTCACTCTATCTTCTACCATTTTTCTCTTTCCCTCATTTCTTGCATTTAATTATACAATCTCTTCTTCGATTTAGCACTTTACTTAAACTTTTTGCTCTCACTATTCAAGCTTCTCAATTAGTTACATCTATTCCGACTGGTCCATTTCATTCACCTCAGATATTCGAAATCTCTCTAAATTTTTCTGCAACAACTTTTTAATTTTTTTGCTTGAAATACAATACTAAGCTAATACATAAAATACCACTCACAGCACCAATAAATCCCCCAATCATCACCCCTCTCCCTGAACTCAGGTAATCTAATATCTGTAACGCCGCCGCGATAATGGAAACGAATCCAAATACCGCAATAATCATACTCACTCGTGATTCCCGCTTGCTGTCGATGTGATCCTGTTCTTCGTTTAACAGTTCAATTTTTTCTTTGATCTCATCCAGTGCTTCATTCACGCCATTTTCTTTCTGCAGCGCTCGATATGTCTCACAGACATTATTTCATTTTGACACCTGGGATGGTGTCAATGTTCCGTATGCGATGAATTCTAATGCTTCTTTTTTCAGTCCTCGAATACTCTGAGCTGAAATCCCCTGAAATCTCTCATGGATTTTTTCGTTCAACAGCATACAAGTATATTTTTGATACATTACAATCATCGTTAGTGCCAGATCGTCTTCTGCTCGTTCTAGCAATGCTTCCGCTGTAAGTGGAACTGTTTTCCCCGGTTTGGGACCATACGCATAGGCAATCTCCTGTGATGTAATTGCACATGCCCATCCATAATGGCTGTCATTTACATCCCTTGCCCCAGATGCATACTCAACATCTTTCTCCGATAAATCGGAAAACTCCTTCGTTACATCAATCAGCCGATGTTCATTATAGGCAATTTTCTCCGCAATCTTCCGTTCTTCAAAACGTTTCGGAAGTGCCGCCACATTCAGTCGGTAAGCTTCTTTCATCATGTAGATTTTTGTTTTTTCGCTTTGTCCGAACCATTTTAACTGAACGCCATATTCCTTATGCCATGATTCAAATACTTCCTGTTCTAAAATTGCTAACAGGCTGTCCTGAATTTCCTGTTTTTTATCATCTATGTATCCCGGATTGATTAACTGATAAATTTCCTGGACGTCTTTATTTTTATATGCCAGATACACGGTTAAAAAGGCAATTCCATTGTTGAAAGAAAATACCTGCAATTGCGTCAGATCATACGGAAAGGAGATCTTTACTGCTTCTTTCCATTTTTTCTGCACCGTTGCAGCCTTCTCCTCCAGCATACACCTTTTGACAAATTCGCCAGAACGGCATTTTATGGATAGAATTTCCAGAAAATCATCGGAATCAAATCCGGAGCGATCCTTTTCTTCATCGGATTGATCTTTCTGGTTTGTATTCATTTTTTTCGCACTAAACGGTATCTACTGAAAATCCCCTTGATATCGAAGAGGAAGTATGATATACAAACCTCGATCTATTTCTTCCGTATTTTTAACGTCTTCCCAGTATTTTTCCATCGCTCCCCCACTTCATCAAAGGATTACCGTAGTTCCTACTTCTATATTTTCCAGCAACCACTCTACATTTTTCTGGCTGACCCGAATGCAGCCTGCCGTGCCGGTATCTCCGTTGCTGATTGGCTCTGCCTGCTCAAATGTTTCAGATGTCACTCTGTCCATATAAAGATCACTGTGAATAAAGTAGTCTTCGAAAATCACCAGATAGCCAAAAAATTTTATCCGTTCATACTTTTTATGATAGCCGCTGATATATTCTTCTTTTACCTTTGATTTTTTTACAATATCAAACACACCATAAGGAGTTGGGGAATCTTCGCGGCCGAACAGGCATGGCATTTCCTTGATTTTTTCATAAATCGTATATTCACACGGGACAAAATCCTTTCGGATGCTGTAGTTCTTCCGCAGAGCCTGCCCATCTGCTTTTTTATAAACTTCAAGCTGATGTGCCTGTCGATTCAGTTTCAACAAAAAATTTTCTGTACTGATTCTCTTTTGGGCGATATAAATGTCATTTTCCATTACTTTTTTCATTCTCTTTTATACTAACTTTATTGATTTTTTGTTACACATTTTAATTGTTTTTATTATAACGCAATCCACTTTCTTTTACCATTCTTTTTTATTATTTTTGATATGAATTTGCTTTTTTTCTTATTTGTTTACCTATTATCTGACAATTCGTTTTAGCCGCAACCATGCACTTTTGAAAGAACTATCTATATTCTTGCTTTCCATCTTCTACCACAAGAATTTTTCCAGGCATGTCATACACAAAAACATCATGGATAAACTGTGCCAGCCCGCACTCTTTAAGTTCTGTCAAAATCTGCTGCCACCCCTCCTGTGTCATTTGTCCATGATATAGGTATCCAATATGAACCTCATAAGAAAATCCCCTCTTCCGGAAGAAATCCAGCAGTCTCTTCTGTACTTCCCGCTTTTCTCATCTTTGCTATATCTACATTCATCTTTACTCTTGATCGTTTCTGGCTCATTCGTATTCCTCTTTTCTTTGAAGATTTTCCTTACTCCGCTGTAAAAACTTCATCTTTGAAAAGTTCCGCCCATGCGACAGCCTCTTCCTCTTCAAGAACCATTCCTCCCATGCCAAAATTGACATAGAACTGATGCTCCGCTTCTTGATAGCCTCCGATGGCCCATTCATATTCGCCTGTGCAGTTTTTCCATGCCACAAAACACCAGGTTCCGTCCTCCGGCAGTCCTTTTTCTGATACAAGATTCCATTTATCTAAAATCAATTTAAAATTCATTTTCATACTCCTCCCTATTTCGTTCTTTACAGCATTTACCGTGCATAATATTCTTCCCCGGTATCCAGACAGATTGCCGCCAGTCTTCCATTGATTTTCCCTGCTCCACAGTCGATCGCAATGTGATGGTTTGCTTTAAAAATATACCCTGGGTGGCTATTCCCAAGGATATTCTGTGTCGGTGTATGTCCGCTGACTACAATGATATCATCGAAATATGGAATTTCGTAGTCAATCCGCGTCCATACCAGATCATCTACCGAATATTCTTCCAGATGTTTTGTTTCTGAAAAATGATCCAGTCCGGCATGCACCAGCCAGTATTCCTGCCATTAACAATTTCCTTTCCGTATGGGCGGAATGATTTCATGTATTCTACTACCTGGTGCCGTTCTTCCTGCGGCAGTTTGCGAAAATCCTGGATTGTACTGGTACTGCCGTTCTGCGTCCAGTTGTCAAAATCCCGATACACCTTCGGCGGCAGTTTATCCAGAAAATTTCTCGAAACTTCCAGCACCAGAAGTTTGAGATTCGGTAGCGCCATAACTTCATGATTTCCTATGATCGGAATGATATTGGAATGTGCCATCATGTATTTCAGGATTTTCATTGGCTCTGGTCCACGATCGACTACATCGCCTAAGATATAAAGAGTATCTTCTTTCCGAATACCAGATACAACCATACACTCCGGGAAGCTTCATATTTCTGGATGAGCATACGATAACCTTTGTCTGTTTGCCCTGCTCCTGCAGGAGCTGAACCAGCTTTTCTCCCGCCTCCGTATCACTAACAGCTCCCTGCTTCATGGGATAATGCATATCTGTGATAATCAAATCGAACGGATCCCCAGTGTCTTCTGCATTCTTCAGCATCTGCAGACCATCCTCGACATTTGACACCAGTTCAATTTTAGCCACGCCACATTGGTTCAATACCTTGCGGATTGCATTTGCTTTGTAAACGCTGTCTTCAAAGTTCAGAACCTTCATTTATCCTCTTCCCCTCTCCTGTTTGTCATAGCCTATTCTACTTATTATAGGCGACATTTGTACAACGCTTTTTATTCTAAAAAAATTAATCTTGTCTGCCTTTCATGAAGTCATATTTTTGGTTCGCTTTTACGTTCTTTCAGAGCCCAGTTTATAGAAAAGCCCGAAAATAATGAAAAAAAGACAATGCTACAAAATGCGAATCGCAAGGAACAAATTTTAAAGCGTACCAGGGTACGACGAAAATCTGTGACACAGTAATTCACACTCTGTGGTACTGAATTTTTTGCATTCTTTTCGGGGTTGCTATAAATTTTATTTTCTACCTCCAAGCGCCTGATTGAATGTATCATAATTTAACGTATCATTTTTGCCGCAGAACACCGCATATTCTATCGTTTCAAAATAGGATGCATATTTTTCCTGTACGCTCCGAAATACCCGTGCTACAATTCTTGGCGGGTTGCAGAAAGCGCCGCAGCCAAACGCTCCTAAAATCAGAACTTCCGCTCCGTTCGATGCTGCCGCCTGAAAAACACGTTCCAGCCTTTGCATCTGAAGTTCGTACAGTGCTTTCTCACTAATCTTAACCGGCGCATTTCCTGCAGACGGGTTCATGGCATTGCTTGGTTTCTTTCGGAGATTCGGGGCTGCGCAGGTAATGATGTCTACCTGATACCAGTCTTTTTCTTCCATTCGTTCCAGTGCAGCGATATCGGTCTTAAATACGACGACTTCTGGTGTGTACAGAAGATCATCATTATAAAGTGGATCGCCTGCTTTTCGGTGCGGTTGATAGAACTGATGCCACATCGTTTCTGTGTCCAGGCATGGATACAGTGTGCTGCATCGGCAAAGGCATTCTTCCTGCGCCGTACTTCCCCGTGTTACACCGCCGCCGGGGTTGGTTGCAGAGGCGAAATTCAGGACACAGACTCGTTTTCTGGCTTTTGCGTATGCAGAGGCGGCTTCGAAGCTTCTTTTGGATGAAACAATCGTTTTGCAAGGTGATTTTCCAGATTCAGGAAGTGCAATCGCCTGAGATGGAACATACAGTTTTTGGTTCTGAATTGAAAGCTGAACTGCCTGCTGAAGCTTCTGGCTTGCTTTTATCATATCCATGGAATCCTGAAATATCGCGATATTATTACTTCTTCTATCCATTACACTTCTCCTCCCGTATTCCTATCATACAATGCTGTTCTGTTGAAAATCATACACCTTATCCTCCAGCTTCGTCCAGGCTTTTACATAGTCCGCATCGATAAAGCAGCCCCTTGCCTGTCGGAATGCACCTGGCTGCTTGCCGCCTTCCGTGGCATACAATCCTGTATCCCAGCAGCCTGCTGATAAGCTGTTGTCTTTCAGGATCAGTAAGCATACCTCGAAGTCATTTGGATAATCGCCATCCTTTATGTAGTGAAATCCGGTGAATGTAACGCGAATATTCTCTGCCATGTTTGCTGTCTTTTCTTCCATCTTTTTCTCCTCATGGTAGGCTTTTTCTTTTGAATATTACCATTTTATCTCATATCGAACGGAAAATATTGACAGAAACTTGTCCGTATATAAAATTCAGGGCAATATCTCTGCCCTGAATTTTATAACAAATTGTAACTATTCAGAGCCCCATTCCGATTCCGCTTACGCTGCATCTCTTCTTCCATCACACAACACTGTTTTAAATGAAATGCAATCCCATACTGCACCATTTTTTTATAGCCCTCCTGCCACAGTGTCTGCGTATAATCTTTATCCCGAATCTGCTCCAATGCCTTCCGGCAATCTCTTTCCAGATCTTTTTTCTCATCTGTATACTTCACTTCTATCACAATTCCTGTTTCTGCATTTCCCATTTCAATCACAATATCGCTGAATCCTTCTCCCGATTCTCGATTGGAAGATGCACGCCAGTCATTTTTATAGCTTAAGATTCCAAGCAGAATTCCATGATAGAAATTTTCTTTCAGTGATTTCCTCACAAAGGTATCGCGTACGCTAACTGTCTTCTGCAAATACAAATTCAAAAGGCTTTCCACCTCTGCTGCTTTTCCGTCAAAGAGTGCCTGGCAGAACTGTTCTGCCATTTTCCCGTCTTTTTTCACTTCCTGCTGAAACAGTGTAAGAATCCGTTCTGTTATGATATTTCGAATTTCCCGGTTTGGAATTGCAAGGCAATAGCGGCCATCGCTTTCTCTTCCGCGCTGTGTCAGGTATCCAGTCATGAAAAGTGTACTCCACAGATGATCCATGGTCGAATACAGGTCATTGTAGGTAACCATTTCATCGATTTGTTTGATCACTGTTTTTCCATTTACCAGCCATTCCAGTTCTGTTTTTGTGAGCATATCCGGTTCATTGATGCTGTCGATAAAATGATGAATCACACTGTTCCCGCTTGTATTCATCCAGTAATTTTCCGGCTCGGCCTCTGGATTATGGATATGATCATTGCAGTAATTCACAACATCCCATGGACAGTACACATCTGCTTTTCCGAATCGGTATCCGTCATACCATTCTTTTACCTCGTCATATCGGTCATCCATTTCATAGTCATGCAGCATGGTCTTTACTTCTTCATCTGTAAAACCGAAGGTTTCATCAAATTCTGTATTTGTAATCGAATATACTTTGAAATTGTTCAGTCCGGTAAAGATGCTTTCTTTTGCAATTCGCAGGTAGCCCGTCAAAACAGCAAAGGCAAGACTGCTGTTTGTCTTTAAAACATTTCCGAACATATTTCGAAGCAGCAATACCATTTCATCATAATATCCATTTTCATGGGCTTTTGCCATCGGAACATCGTATTCGTCAATCAGGACAACCACTTGCTGTTCATAGTGAACTTCCAACAGTTGTGTCAGTTCCTGAAGACTGCTGGTAATGGTGTCTTCTTCCATATTTCTTGTCAGAAGTTCTGAAAAAAGTGCTTTATCAACCCGGCTCAATTTGTCGCTTTCCAGAAGAAATTGAAATCTTCTTGCCTCACGATTGATTGTTTTTATGAGCTGCGCACGGGCTTTTTCATAGGAATCGGCATCAATTCCTTTTAAGCTGATGGAAATAACGGGATATTTTCCCATATATTGTTCACAAATCTCTGTATTCTTAGAAATCTTCAAGCCGTCAAAAAGTGCTGGATCCGTTCCAATTTCAAAGAAATGCTGAATCATACTCATATTCAGGGATTTTCCAAAACGGCGTGGGCGCGTAAAAAGCGTGACCTCACTTCCGTTATTTAAAATCTGTTCTATGAGGGAAGTTTTATCTACATAATAGTAATTTCCATTGCGAATCTTTTTAAAGTTGTCAATCCCGGTCGGGAGTTTTGGATTTCTCATCTTGAAACCTTCCTTTCCAACTTTTGCGGCTTTTGACACCAGCAGCTGTGCTTATGTTCTGATCTCTATTTTAGCTGGTTTTATTTGCTTTGGCAATGGTTCTTATCGGTTTCTAATCTATCCAATTTTTTATGATCTTATATTGGCTCCTGTCACTAAAAAGAGCTGAATAGGAAAGCAAAATAAAAGCATTAAACTTTTCCTATTTAAATAGTTTAATTAATATTTAATTTAAAATATTAATCCCAAAGCCAATCGTTCATATTTCCTTGATAATTTCCATTGGAATCATATGAATTTCCTGTATTTGGATCGTAATAATCATTATATTCATTGCCTTTTTCATCAGTCCATCCACCATACCATTCATTATGAATATCACTTGAGCTTCCGCCAGATGAGCTTGACCCACCACTGTAATCATTTCCAGAACTAGAAGATCCAGAATCACTATAGCTAGAACCACCTGAATAATCAGAGCTTGAACTTCCACTACTATAACTATAATCATTACTATCATCATAACTATAGCTAGAACCACCTGAAGATGATCCAGAACTCTGTTCAGCAGCTTTTCTTTCTGCTTCTTCCTGTGCAGCTTTAGCAGCAGCCTCTTCCTCAGCCTTTTTCCTTGCTGCTTCTTCTTCAGCCTTCTTTTTAGCCTCTTCTTCAGCTTTCTTACGAGCTTCTTCCTCGGCTTTTTCAATAGCAGTTACTCTATCATTGTATTTTGTTACATAATCATCAATCGTACTGTTATATTTGTCAAAGCTGTCCTGCTCAACGGTATTATAATTTTCGAAGTCATTTTTCAAGGTATCTTTGAATGTCGTAAATTCGCTGGTAGCGTTTTTGAGTGCTTCCTTATCATCCACTTTTTCAACATCATCACCAATTTTATCCGCAATTATTTTGATCGTGTCGTCATATTCGGATACAAAGGAATTCTTCATCTGCGCAATGATTTTTTCATAGTGTACAGAGCATTCCTTATAAGCGCCTTCTGTCTTTTTATATTTTTCCGCACTCTCCATCTCTTGTTTCAATGCTTCCAGTTTTTTATCTCTGTCTTCTCCTTTTTCAAATCTCTGATATTCCTCATCAATCTCACTGTTTTTTGTTTCAATCGCCTGTAAACGAAGCTCCTCCTGATGGCGGTCATACGCTTTCTTTGCAAAAACTCCGATGACACAAATGCAGACAATCGCAATACCAATTACAGCAAGCATGATGGCTTTCTTTTTGTTTTTGTTCTTTGTTTCCATCTCGAAACACTCCTCCCTTTTTCTTTTTGTTTCCCGAAAAATCCATGTTTTCTATGTTCTTTTCCATATTTTTATTGATTCTTCGTTACTCATTTTTCATCACATTCATTATATCGCAGCTCGTTTCTCTTTACTATTTCTTTTTATGTAATTTCCAAAAAATCCCCACTCTTTGATCTCACAAGATTTTAAAATAGTACTTTCCTTCCATCTTATCTTACGTGATGTTGAAATACCCCGGAACACAGTTCATCTCTTCCTTCCCTCCGGGGTACCTCTTAATCTAATTCAGCCACTTTAAAGCTCTTCAAAATGCGAATCACCTGTTCTTCTTCTTTTTCTGTAAATGTACCGTCTGGTGCTTCTGCGATAAATGCAACTGGTGTCGGATAGTCAAAAGAAAATTCGTCTACGTCCCCAGCCTGACCTGCAAATTCAATCTCGCCAAGACGGGATGTCGGTATCACTGCGAACAACGTGCTGTCTACAGGAACATAATCATCATCAATACCAGCCATCATCTCGCCTGTGATATGTACTCGTGCTACCATAAATTCGCCAAGATCTGAACAGTCACGATCGGTTCCCCATGGATATCCAGGCACAAAATTAGAAGTGTCTGCCTGTGAAACCTGTGCCTTCAGCATATCACGCGAATAGCCGCCAAGCGCGCCTTGGCAGTACCAAAACGAAACGGTAACACCTCTATCGTTTGTCAGAACAACGTTTTCTCTGACCGCATCCATGGAACCGCCAACTTCCTCCGTCTGAATTTCCCAGCCTTTTGGGATTTCAAACTGGAATGCCGTGCTGTCACACTGATTTACTTCTCCATACCGTGTAACATAGATATCTCCCTGCTCCCCAGTTTCCGTCCATTCCATATCCTTCTGCCAGTCTGCACTTGACTCCCAGTGTTTTGACCAGATTGGATCAAAGGTCCGGTCAAAAAGATCTGTTTCCTGCATTTTTTTATCAATGACCGGGATATCAACCACTGCTTTTCCTTTGATTCTCGGGCTGATGGAAAGCTCCAGTGAGCCCGCATATCCACCCAGGTCGTCCTTCATGGATACCTTTGCCTGGCCTTCTGCTTTTCCAACTGCTCCGCCGGAAAGATTCAGGCCAGCGCTGTCATATAATTTTGCGCTCAGCCGGATGGCAATGTATGCTTCCAGCCTACCGTTCACCTCAACCGTACTCCACTCAAGTCCGTCTGAATTCAGATTTCCTTCTTTGACTTCTTCTACTTTGCCTGTTCTGCTGTCATACTGGAATCCCAGGGTGCTGTCGGCTGTTGCACCGTAAGAGCTGTGAATGCCGCCCTCCAGACTTCCCGCTGCCCCGACAACGGCTTCCAGATGATTTGTAATAACAATCGGTACAATACCGGCGTTGAACTCGATATTCGGCAGTTTTCGTTCGTAAACGGTTTTTTCCTTTTCAAATTCTTTCTCGCTGTTTGCGCCGCATTCCAGGGCAATACCGGCTTTGCTCCTTACTGCAATTCCACACTGGACTTCACCGTCTTCGATATCAATCTGAAGTTCCAGCCAGCATCCCCATCCTGCCTCTCCGGAAAACTGAACGGGTTCTTCTTCAACATTGATTGAGACACTGTAATCGTAATCACTGTTTTCTTCCTCTGTCTCTTCTTCCGCTTCATCTTCGGACAGTCTTTTAATGGTATAAGCGCTGTTATTTCCTGTTTCACTTGCACCATCCTCCGTCAGCCGGAACTGTTTGATAATATGTGCCTTTTCGAATACATCCAGCAGGGTCGCCGGCTCTGTTTCTACCCGGTAACCCTGATTCGTTTTTTCTTTCTGCACTACTTTTCGAATAAATCCAGAAGGCGCTGCACTGATTTCTCCCGCAACAAGAACATCTCCGGTCTGGTAACCAGGATCTTTTTCAAAGGTGAGACTGTTGTCAGAAACTTCCGTTGGCTGATCTTCTGATTTCATCTCATTGGTAATCACCTTTACATTGTCTTTTACAATGATGTCAGGATCATCCGTACTGTTTTCTGCTGTGTTCTCATCCGATGTGCTGTTTTCCGATACACTTGTATTCTGTTCTTCCGGATTCTGTTCCGGCTTTGTACTCTTCTGTGTATTTTGAGCAGCAAAAATTCCAAACAGAATCAATGCCAGAATGATTGTGCCTGCCAATACTGCGCGGATCCATTTTTTCATCTGTACCTGCTCCTTATTCTGCCTGTCAAAGCGAATATTCGCAATCCGCTTCGCTACTTGCTTGATTCGTTTAAAATGTGGTGCACCAGATTTACTGATTCACCACATTTTAAGCTTCTTTGTATTACGGAGTTACCGTTTCATCTTCTGCCACGTTTTCATCATCTGGCTCTGATTCTGATTTGGATACTGCTTCACCAGGTTTTTCTGCTTCCGACTCTGAAATCACGCTCTCTGATGTTGTTTCCGGTAATGGAGTTTCCTCAACAACCACTTTCTGCTCTGGCTGTTTTTTGTTTCGTACCTTTCCAGCGTACATTTCAATCTCTTCTGTGTCATCCACATCATCCATTTCCTGATCAATTCCGCCGATGGTGTATGGGTCATTCTGATATTCAAGCGTGTTTACAGATTTAATGGTTTTGGTCGCTCCATCGAAATCGAAAACATGCCATAAGGTTCCTGGCTGATTTGTCGGAATCGTGTATGTTACAATGTTTTTGCCTTCGAGGTAAACCTGAACTTTTGCTCCGGAAAGAGACATTTCATTGGCCACTTCACTGTAACTGTTGGTATAATCGTGTACGAAATAGCTGAACTTTTCGTCTGCTTTTACGTTACGTACTGTAATGGTTTCCGGACCATAACTACTTGTATCATCTACGTCTAAGTTTCCA
Source organism: Fusicatenibacter saccharivorans (assembly GCF_027667425.1). Classification (NCBI taxonomy): domain Bacteria; kingdom Bacillati; phylum Bacillota; class Clostridia; order Lachnospirales; family Lachnospiraceae; genus Fusicatenibacter; species Fusicatenibacter saccharivorans. Next base: position 56,827 of record NZ_JAQEGR010000007.1, on the reverse strand, counting down.
ACAGAATTTCCTTCGAAATCTGTCTGTCCGAACCAGATATGATACGGTTTGTCCGACGAGTAGCATGCAAGATGAGAATCCAGATCCCACGGCTCTTCGCCCCAGGTTAATACGATGCGGAATTCTCCTGCGGTTTCACCGTCCCCATCTCCCGGTACAAGAACAATATTTGCTGTTTCAATCTGGTCTCCCGCTACTGTGATATTTTTGTAATTCGTCACATAGCCTTCTTTGCTGATTTCAAGCGTATAATTTCCATTTTCCATTGAAAGAGTATAGTCTGCATTTTCAAATACTCCTTCTGTCACAGCATCACCCGTTTGATTGTTCCAGCCTTTGCGTACAATGTAGGCTGTTTCTGTAATACCATCTCCCGTGACTGCATCGGTTATCGTTCCCTCTACAGAGCCTGTATTAAAATCATCATGGCGCTCCACCATATAGATATCTTCTACATATCTGATTTCACTGTTCTGAACCAGAACTTCCGCAACCTTGTACGTCTGATAAGACGTTGCGGATACTGTAATTTCATAAGTTCCATCCTGCAGATTTTTGGTGCTGTACTTGCCAAACACATCGGTATAGAGAATTCTTTCTGTTTCTGTTCCTTCCTCTCTCCAGGCTCCAGCTCCTCCTGAAAAAACAGCAATTTCATTTTCTTCTGTTTCAAGGCTCCAGGCTCCATGGCTTCCGCCTCCACTGCCGCCTCCGGCTACGCTGTTTCCACCATTGCCGCTGCCTGCTCTGACTTTTCTGGAAATTCTGACTCTCGCGTTTTCTATCGGCAAACGTGTTTTGCCCGAGTAAACATATCCTGTGATACCGCCGCTGGCGTACGTACATTTTTCAACGCGGACTCCATTTTCCTTATGCATTTTTATTCTCAAGTTGTTGTTTTCATCATTTTGAAGCGGTTTGAATTCCAGATCAAAATCGAAATATTTCTTCAATACATCTCCAAGCAGGGAATCTGTATCGAGTCCATTTGTTGAGTATGGATATACCTTGATATCCTCGCATGCGAGACTTCCATTTTCTAAATCATGGTATGCAAATTCTGCCTCAACGCCTAAGCCTAAATCTGCATAATAGCCTGCTAAATCAAAAACACTGTACAAAGTCAACAGACCTTTTATGCCAATACCGCCTTCCATATTTCCCTTTACCTCAAGGGTATCAACACCATGATGAAAATCGAAAATGCCTCTCCATGTTCCATCTTTATATTCAAATCCCTGTGTTGATTCAACGCTATATGAAATATGTAAGGATCCATCTGCTTTGTATGAACAGAAAAGTACAACATCAAAGGTAAAACCGGTAGCCCCTATTGTAATTGGAAAACGCATTAATTCTACCTGACCACTGTCAGCAAATTCTTTTTCCGCCGTAATATCTTCATTTGCATTTTCCGTGACAGCAAGTTTAAGTTCATTTACCGAAACACCATTTACTCCAACGTCAACATTTACAACACACAGAATTTCAGGAATTTCAAAATCAATTTTTCCTTTTCCTTCATCATTCGAACCAATATTAAATTCAAAATTCTTTTCGTAGCCAACATCAATAACACCACCTGCTCCTATATTAGCCTGTGTTGCAATTCCGTATTCATCCGTGTCAGCAGCTCCTCCGATAAGTGCTGTACCGCCTCCGACAAAATCAATTTTGCTGACCACTTCCCATAATTCTGGCTTTATGCATGTCAGAATCAGTTTCTCGCCATCCTCTGTTACCGTAGTTGCTTTGAGCGCGATACCTGAAATATAAACTTCATTCGCAGGAAGGATCATAACACTTCCTTCTCCGATTTTTTCTGTCTCGGTTGTTTTCGGAAGTGTAACTGTATAGGTTCCATCCGCATTCTCTACAACTGTATAATCTGTGATATTTTCCAGTTCTTTTTTCAATACACCATCTACGTACTGTGTATTATCATGCGGCTCTTCACCAATTGTTGTGTCTTCCTGTCTGATTTCATCAATTTCATAGAAAATCGATTTAACATCTTTCTTGGAAAGCAACGCATGCGGCTGGAACTGGTTTTCTGTATTTAATTCCAAAAATCCTTTCCCTACTGCAATTGCTGCTTCATTTTGATATGTAATACTATCCCAGTCCGTCCAACTGTTCGTATCATACGAATGTATTCCATTGAATCCCATTGCATGTACTGCCGTATAAGCCGCAAATTCGCGTGTTGCCGGTTCATCTGGATAGAAAAACGGGATATCCTGCTCCAGATCTTCGATATCCGGTGGCGGCAGGATTCCATATTTCTCTGCGATTTCGATTGCTGCTTCATACGCATTTCCTGCCGTATCCGCATAATAATGGTTTAAGGAATCCGGATCTGTATCCAGGTTCATTTCAACCTTTTCAGCGAGCATCTGCACCCACTCACCGCGTGTATATGTTTTGGTATCGTCCGATGGATCATCTGACTTCACGTAGGTATATTCAACTTTTGCTTTCAGCTCCGCGGTAGTCTGATCCACAAGAATATTCTTGGAAAGCTCCATGACCTTTCCTATGTTTACACTTTGTGCTTCTGCTCTTGCCCGTTCCGGAAATACGCCTGCAACAGTACTTCCCGTCATAATCAGGCACAGAAACCACGCCAACATTTTATTTCTTCTGTTTTTTTTCTTCAGTGCAACAACAATGGCTGCTCCTGCCAGCACCAGCAGTACAACCCAAACAATAATTTTGGTGTTGTCACCCATTTTCGGTGCAGATTTCAGTTTCTCAGCCTTTAAGGACTGGCCATTTTGCTTTGCGTTTCCAGTTCCCTGATCTTTTGTTAATGTCGTTCCGGAATCCTTGCTGCCCGTTGTCGTACCAGGATTCTTCGTGTCATTTGCTACGTTTCCATTTCCTGGCTTTTCATTATCTGTCGGATTCTTTTTGTCATCTCCAGAAGGATTTTCCTTATTTTCATCATCCTTCTTGTCATCTGATGCTTTTACCGTACAAACCGTTGTCAACGTAACGGTTTCTCCAGCCTGCAGAGATTCCATCTTTTTTGTTGTCTCCGCATTTTCGGCCAGCACAAAATTTTCCGGCAAAATATTTTCCAGTGACAGATTCGTTACTGCTGTATCATTTGTATTGGTTACAGTTAAAGTAACTTTGATTTCTTCACCCTGCTGGTAAGTTTCTTTGTCTGTTGTCAAGGCTGCTTCGATTCCATCCTGAAGCAGCGATGCTGCAAGAGCAGGCTGTGTCATCATTCCGGTGCATAAAAGCAGTGCCAGAAAGACAACTTGTAATTTCTTCCACACTTTCATACGTCTTCTCCCTCGTAAATGTAAAATTTCGATCCTTTTTCTCTGAATATCTGCCGCTTATGCTGTCTTCAGGATCCCTGGTGCCTTCCGTCAATGGAAAGGCGGCTTTTCTTGCTCTACATCTCAATCATTAGCCGAGCAGAGCAACGAACATTTCATTTTCCTCCTTCTTCTATTGTATTTCTTTTAGTGTAATACATCCTCCCTTTATTTGCAATATATTTTGTCATGCATTTTGCAATGCATATTTCATTATCATTATGCAATACAATAAAACAGACTGGGCTTCCAGTACTCTTTAAAATCAGAATACAGCCAGAAAAAAGCGCACTGAAATAAGCTGTCCCCAAAACAGCTTTTTCTTCATTTTTCGATTTCGCAGATTCGAAAAATTTATTTTTTGTCGAACTTTTTTTGAAACACCTTTGTTATGTTTTATGCTGCCCGTAGTTTCCACATAAGATCCGGAAGCATGCTCCGTTCTTATATTCTCCGGCAGCAGAATGGAGTTTGATATGGCATTTCAGTTAAAAGGCAACCGCAAGGAAACGGAAAACAAAACCATCCGTTTCCCCATTCACCTGATCGATCAGATCGAACAGGCAATTTCCGATTCTGACCAGGACATTACCTTTTCCAGTTTTGTGATTCAGGCGTGTGAGTATGCGCTGGATCACATGGACGCCCCGTCAGAAGAACACAATTAACTTTTCTTTTTTCAAAGCAGATTTTTATGGTTCGACGTGCATTTTCTGGCTGTTCTCTGCTTCTATTTTATCTTACCATGCTTCTTATTTTTTTCAGGACAAGATCCTGTCCTAACTCAACTCCACAACCTCATCATACAGACACACAAACACCTCTTCCACTTCCGCATCTTCATGAAAGTGTCCGAAATACCATTTCTGAAATTCTGTCTCATCCGCCACGCGCTGCAGGTACTGGCGAAGTTCCACCTCATCGTCAGACAGCTCTCCATACCCCATTGCCGCGGTCACATCTCTTGGGGCTGTGTGGGTCAGTATGTAGTCCACCTGAAAATCTTCTTTTTCCATATTTTTCCATCCTTCTTCGTACTCTTCCCGTGACGGAATTTCTTCCGGGAACCACGAAATTCCCTCCGCGCGGGACATTTTGTCGATGCTGTAAGCACCTCCGAAGGTAAAGAATTTCAGCCCGTCAATCGTAAAGATCTGGCCGCGCATCAGATGGATCATGTTGTCCTCAATGATATGCACCTTTCCGCCGTTCCACTGCTCCACGGCGTAGGAGTTCAGCTGTTCGAAGTTCTCATGATTTCCGTCGATAAACAGTGTCGTCACCGGCAGACTTCGGAAAACGGCTCTCGTATTCGCTTCGTATGCTGCAGAAAAGCCGCAGATGCCGACATCTCCGCAGATGATCAGATAGTCATCCCGGGTGTACTCGTCTTCGTGCTCGTTAAAATAGCGTACAACTTTTCCAATATCAAAGGTGCCATGGGTATCGCCTGTAATGACAATGCTCATTCTCAGCGTCTCCTCTCGTGTTCTCTGTTTCTGTTCTCTAAAGTATCGCAAAACATCATCCGCAAATTCTGTCCGCTTTCTCTGCCGCTGCTATCGCTTCTTGCAGAGACACAGACTACGCCGCACTATTCCCGAAAATAAAACACTTCTCCCCGTGCCCGGAACGGCAGCCGGTTTCCTCTCGGAAGCAGAAATGCATGCTCTCGTCTTACCTTCAGGTCATTCTCAATCTCCCCGTCCGTAATAATCAGAATCGGCCCGTCCTTTGGAAAATCGTTCGCCTGTTCCAGACAATCCACGCCCGGCTGCAGTATGGTTCCTCCTCGTCCCGTGACTTTTACCCGTCCGGCAATATCTTCCGGTGCCAGATATCCCGCATCCGTCGCTTTGGCATCACAGAAAATGATTCTCACGAACGGAACATCTTTCGCCGCGGCATAGCTGGCGATGGAGCCAAGTGCCATACCGATCTGTTTTGCACTCATGGAACCGGACGTGTCCACGACCACACCGAAGGTCCGGCTCTCCAGATCCTGCTCGTAATACGCATATCCTGGTCTTGGAATGTCCGGCGTGGCACCCTGCCGTCTGCTCGGCCGCGCATAGGTACGGTGTTTTTCCAGCGGTGGAAACTGTACGTCAAACCACTTCGTCAGCGCGGCATCCCAGGGAATGACCGGCATCGCAAGCGCCCTGATTTCCTGCACCAGCCCGGCCGGCAGGAAACCACGATTGTGCTCCTGATGGTAATCCAATCCCTCCCGCAGTGCATTTTTCAGCAGTTCATCCAGGCTGACCCCGTTTTCTCTTCCAGTAAAATGCGGTCTGTTTCCGTTAAACATATCACCTCTGCCAAAGCCCCGGAAGGTGTTTAGCTTTTTGTACTTTCGGATCTCTTTCACGATCAGATCATAGATACTTTCTGCCGATTTGTTGTGAAGTGTTTCATCATACAACAGCCCATCCGGCGGCATTCTGCCGATCTCCATTTCGTGCAGCCAGTCGTTGATGACGTAGTCGCAGGCGATGTTCCACAGAAAGAAGTCACGCCCATTGCACCGTTTCTGGTGCTGCAGTCCGGCATGGAGATATTCATGCGCGAGAACAAAAATCCACTCTTCCTCCGAAAATCCGCACGACGGATTGGCATAAATGATTCCCTGCTCTGCGTCAACCGCTGCAATATGGATTTCATACCGATGGCACATTTCAATGTCCTCCACAATTTTAAATGTAGCTGCAAGACCTCCAAGCAGCGGATAATGGGACAGGAACCATTCTGCTGCTCTGGAAATGACGGTATTCTTTTTCGTTTTAAGATCGTATCCTCCCGCATCGCAGAGTGCAGATTTGATGGAATGAGTGACTGCATAGGAAAATTTTTCAGCATATGCATTTCTTTCTCCCTTTTTATAAACGATCGGCCGTTCTACCCCGATCATATCCTTTAATTTTTCAGAGTTTGTCCCGCAGATCTGCGCACCATTATCCTGGTGCTTCAACAGATATTCATAAATTTTCTGCTCGCTGTTCAGTTTGATCGGATATGCTTCCGCCGGATCTGCGCAGATCGGCTCGCCGAGGCGGATGTCATAAAGGAATCTGGTGATGTAGATATCACAGGCTTTGTTCCAGAGTGCCGGGACAAATTCGCAGTCGGAAGGGATGCTCGCTTTGTCAAAGTGGCCGAACGCCAGGTGCAGAAGGTTGTGTGCCATCACATAGCACCATTGTTCCGGCGACAGGTTCGCCCGCATGTTGACGTAGATATCTCCATCTTTCGTAACACAGGCCAGACTTCCTTTTGCATTCAGATGGGAGGGCTTTGCAGTGATGTACCCATCCAGTTGATGGAACAGTGTATTTTTTTCCAGCAAACCAAAGCCGGCCTCCACTCTGCGGTACCCGGCCGGCTTTTCTTCTTCGCGGTAATACCTGCTTCGAACGTATGGCATCCTTTTCTCCTTCCTTTTTCATCCGACGAGCCGCGGCAGATCACGGATGATTTCCATCATAAACCAGTCCGGCAGTGCCTCCGCCCCATCAGCTGCGACGATCATCTGGGCGATTTCGAAATTGATGACTGCGAGTTCTTTGATCATGCCCTTGGCGCGGTACGCAAAGGAAAGCATGCCGCCGGAAATTCCCTGCTTGCTTTTCGGCAGTTCTGCAAGCAGTCTGGCGCGGAAGGACTGTGCGAGAAAATACAGCACATCCCGATTTTCCGGCTTGTCCGGCCATTTTGCTTTCTGCGCGATAATGTCATCCAAGAGATGTGTGTTGCGCAGTGTTTTTGTGTAAGCAAGAAACATCCCCGCATGCTGTTCCAAGAGGCAGGCGTACGCCATCATTTTTAATGTTTCCTGCGAAATATCCTGCTCCCCGGCCCGGTATTCCTTCAACGCATCGCTCAGCATGTGCCAGGAACGCGGGGTGGAAAACGGTTCTTCGGTTTTCGGCGGTTCGGAAAAGAGGTGATCCGGCCGCTGGATGATATAGTCAATGACCCACGGATGGAGTCCTTCTGCCTGCGCCCACTTGATCCACTGTCCCACATCCGCTTTCAGCTGCACATGGAACATACGGTTTAAAAGGGCGGACGACATCGTTTTTACGATCGCGCTGTCCTCGGCACGGTTTCCTGCTCCGATCACAATGCTTCCCTCCGGAAGATGGTATTCTCCGATCCGCCGCTCATGGATCAGGGAATAGAAGGCTTTCTGCACTTCCTGCGTACAGGCGTTGAGTTCGTCCAGGAACAGGACATATGGCTCTTTTCTGGCGATCATTTTCGGCGGAAGGAATTCCGATGTCTCGCCCCGGATCTGCGGAATGCCAATGATATCCTCCGGCGCGAGCTGGCTTCCGAGGAGCGACACGCACGGCAGGCCGACTTCGTCTGCGAATTTTTCCACTAACGCGGATTTTCCGATGCCGGGTGCACCCCAGATAAAGACCGGCCGTACCGGCGCAACCTGAAGCAAAACTTCTAATAATTCATCCTGTGTCACACTGATTGGTAAATGCATCTGATGTACTCCCTTCTGTTTCGATCCTGTATCTTTTCAAAGCGGATATCCGCAATCCACTTTACCACTTGCTTAATTTGACTAAATCACTTTTTCTGCCCTGCCGTGATCTTACTGTACTGCATTACAACGTGTCTCACCATATTTCTCTGTATTTTTCAGTTTCACTGTCATATTCCAGCACCGGAATTTTTCCGCTCCGCCAGGTGGTTCCATCGAGATAATAGTGGCTCTGACCGTCGTGCCAGATACCGTCATATGTCCTGTTTCCGCTGATTTTTGCCGTGGAAATGTGGCCTGCAATCACATCCTTATGGAATGCTCCGCGGCTTACCGTTCTTTTCCCCACCATCAGCTCCCTGCTGGTCACGCACAGCCAGTCTTTACCGCCCCATTCGGCAATTCCGGCGTGCACCAGAATCTGGCGCTCTGTTTCATAAAAATAAGGAAGATGGCACATCCAGGTAATCAGTTCCCACGCATCTTCGAGCATCAGCCGTACTGCTTCTGCATTTCTGGAATCCTCTGAGAGGTGTGCTTCTTTTTCCAGAAACTCTTGAAAATGTTCTTCTTTCAGAAAGCTGTGCAGCGTTTCATAGTCTCCATCTGCATCCGATGCCAGCCATTCCCGGCTGCGATATTGTTCCACACTGCCGATATGCCGGTTGACATCCGCATATTCTTCCAGCCAGTCCAGCAGTGCTTTTTCATGGTTTCCCATCAGGGCAATGACTTTTTCCGAACTATATTTTTCCTGCAATGCCCTGACTTTTTCCAGCACCGCCCGGCCATCTGGCCCATAATCTATGTAATCGCCCAACAGAATCAGCTGGTTTTTCCCCGAAAGGTCTGTTTTTTTCAGAGCTGCCTCGAATGCCTCCAGAAATCCGTGAATATCTGACATCATATATCGCTTCATTGCTTTTCCTCTGTTTGTTTATACATAGAAAGTTTCCTTCGTTTCCAGGCAAAGGCATCCCAGTCTTCCATTCTCAAAACCGCAGCCGCAGTCACACAGATAAACGTTTTCTTTTTTATTCTTCCAGATGGATCCATTTCCCATGTTCTGATGGCCGCAGACGGAAATATATCCATGCACTCCCTCATGAAGAAAAACCTTGTACCACAAATCCCCCATCAGATAATAGTTGTCCAGTTTCCATTTTCCCGGTTCTGCCGTACAGGCATGGGCAAGCAGATACGGCTGACCGTCCACCTCGATTTCCACCTGTACCGGCCAGGAAAGGATGCGCTCTGCGAGCTGCTTTAAATCAACTTCCGTCAGGCGTTCCTGTAAAAGATGGAAGGAATTGTACGGATACGACTGCAGGAGGACGCGGTCTCTCTCATCCATCCCGTAATAGCGGAAAATGTAATTGGCAAGCCAATGATCGTGGTTGCCGCGGATCACAGTACATTTTTTCCCCAGCTTCAATACCTGAAAATACACGCCCGCCGGGTCTGGATGATCCATGCAGCGGTCAAACAAATCACCAAGCAGATACAGGTGATCCTCCTCTTTGAGATCAATTTTTTCCAGCAATTTCATGAACCGCCAGCTGTCGTTATGTATATCGGTAATAATATAGTGCATCCAAAATCTCCTTTTCTTTCGCAGCTTTCATGTCTGCTCCTGCAATCTTCAAAGCTTTCGTTATCCGCTCATTTTTTCCAAAACGGCTTTCCTGCTTGTGTTTTGGCATGTCCTGTTTCAAAAATCTTCCCGCTTGTTCTGCTGGTTCCGGATCCCGGTCTTCTGATGCTGGCATCATGGAACGTCTAAAATCTTTCACCCATTGTTGTCCGAACTGTAAAACTCTTCCCCCGTTTCCAGACAGATTGCTGCCAGCCGCCCTCCCGGGAAGCATGCGCCGCAGTCGATCGCAATGTGGTGATATTTTTTATAAATATACCCGGGATTGTCATTGTCAGGAATCGTCTGCGTCGGCGTATGCCCTGTTACCAGATTTGTATCCGCAAAGTATTCCTTCTGATAATCTGGTCTGGTCCATACAAGATCGTGCAGGGAATATTCCTCGATCCTCTTTTCCGGTGTGAATCCACCCAGCCCTCCATGCACCAGCAGATACTGTTTTTCTCCCACTGTAAGCTCCTCATACAGACTGAAATCCTCCAGAAAATTCAGTACTTCCTCCCGCATCTCGGGATCCAGCGCCCGAAATTCCCGGATCGTAGCATCACCGCCGTTATACTTCCAGAGAACAAGATTGTCCAGCAGTTCAGCATCCACTTCCTCAATGGCAAGATCTGTGATTTCCTGACAGAGAAACCGCAGACATTCCAGCGCCATCACCTCATGGTTCCCCACGATACAGAACGCATTCGGCATTTCCATCAGTTTCAATATCACCTTAATCGGATGCTCACCCCGGTCTAAAACATCACCCAGAACATAGAGCGTATCTGTATCTTTCAACTCGATTTCTTCCAGCAGCTCCATGAATCTCTCATACTCACCGTGAATATCAGAAATAACGTAAGTAGCCATAAACAGAATCCTCCCTTTTTCATCCATACGAATCTGCATACGTTCTCCATTACCAGCTTATCTTACCATACTTCCTGTTTTTTACCGGACAAACTCTTGTCCCTCCTTTTTTTGCATAATGTACACTCTAGAGCGTGTCTGAAAAAGGCTTTTCGCAAGCTGCGAGTCCCAGTTTGTGGAAATGATTTTTCAGACACGCTCTAATACATCTTCTATTGAACTTTCCTTCATGCGAAATCCCTTTTTCTTGATACTATACCACATCTATTTTTTTCTTCATTGAACTACAAGTTTAATCCTCTTTTTCTTGCTGTTTTCTCGCATTCTATCAGCATTACGCGCTGTTTATACAGCGCCTTTTATTTCTGTACAATTTATTCTCTATATGCAAAAAAGGAACGTTCTATCCAAATCGTTCCTTTTTGTTTGTAGATTATTTTATTTTTCAAATTTCTCAATCACGCACGTATGCGTTTTCGTTTTCTTATCACAAACGCGTATTTGCCGAGTGCACAGTAATGCCCGCGTCCCCCCTTCGTCATCCCACCGTCAGGCGCAAAAAACCTCCCGCCGCACAGAGCACAAGTCTCCTATTTACTTAACACCCCGTCGACAGCCACTTTCCATCCGGCATACTTCTTCTCCCGGATTTCATCGTCCATCTTCGGTTCATACACACTTCGGTTCATATTTCCCGCGAGTTTTTCCAGATCGTAGACCCCGGCTGAAATACCGGCCATATAAGCCGCTCCGATGCCGGAAAGCTCCTCCGCGTCCGGAATATTTACGCGTTTATTCGTAATATCACTCTGGAACTGCATCAGATATCCGTTTCGTGTCGGGCCGCCGTCTACACGGAGTTCCTCGATCCGCATGCCGGTATCCTGCTCCATCGCACGGACAAGGTCGGTGATCTGGTAGGCAATGCAGTCGAGAGCCGCTTTTATCACCTCAGCTTTTCCTGTGGTGCGGGTAATTCCGCTGATTGATGCCGTTGCTTTCTCATCCCAGTACGGCGCGCCAAGCCCGGTAAACGCCGGAACCAGATAGGTGCGGTCCGCCGGATTTGCCTCCCTTGCCAGTCCTTCCGTCTCTTTTGCCGAAGAAATCAGCTTCAGATCATCCTTCAGCCAGGTAATCACCGCTCCGGTGTAGTTCAGATTGCCTTCCAGCACATAGTCCACCTTGCCGCCTCTTCCCCACGCAAGAGATGTCACAACGCCGTGACTGCTTTTAATCGGCTTGTCTCCAATGTTCATCATCAGCGAAGAACCCGTTCCGTACGTCGCCTTGATCATGCCCGGTTTTAAACAGCCCTGTCCGAACAGAGCCGCATGAGAGTCGCCTAATACACCACAGATCGGAACCGGCTCGGAAAACAATCCTTCCATCGTCGTGGCTCCATACACCGCATCGGAATTGCACACCCTGGCCAGCGCACAGACCGGAATCCCGAACATCTCACAGATCTTCTTATCCCATGCCAGTGTTTTCAAATTAAACAACTGCGTTCTCGACGCATTTGAAAAATCTGTTTTAAATGCATGATCCCCCGTCAGCTTGTAAACCAGCCAGCTGTCAATCGTACCCAGGCAGAGTTTCCCGTCTGCAGCACGTTTCTGTCTTTCTTCTCCGCCGTTTCGAAGCAGCCACGCCATCTTTGCAGCAGGAAAATAAGCCGAAAGCTGCAGACCCGTCGCCTCGCGGATCTCCTCTGCGTGCCCCTGCTCCGCAATCTCCTGCGCAATGCCGCTTGCGCGGCCGCACTGCCATACAATTGCCTCTTCCAGCGGTTCCCCGGTCGCCTTGTCCCAGATCGCCGTCGTCTCACGCTGATTGCTGATGCCGATTCCGGCGATTTCTTCCGGTGCAACACCGGACTCTGCCACCAGCGTTTTTACCGTCTGTACTGTATTCCGGTAAATCTCATTCAGATCATGGGACACCCATCCCTTTTCATTGACAATCTGCCGGTGCGGCAGGTCGGTACGGCGGAGTAAATGTCCCTCCCCATCAAAGAGCAGCGCTTTCGTTCCCTGCGTGCTCTGGTCAATTCCGATGATATACCTTTTCTCCATTTTTCCAGCTCCGTTCCTAAAATTTTATAAATATCCAGATCCCCATCTCGAATAACGCTGAATACACCCTGTTTTTCAACACACCATGCGTCATTTTCTATTGTCGCAGCATTCACCCTGCCCCTATAGGCAAGATCTTTGGCGATTACCACACATTCCAACATCTTCCGCAGAACGATTTGTTCCTGATTATATAGAAAAAGTTCCTGCGTTCCCGGATTTTCTTCCGCCCGGGCACGCAGGAACATGGCATACGCAGACCTGCGGCAGTTTACAGTTCCCTGCGGGCTATCACATTCACCGCTGATTCCATTTCTGGTTAAGCCAGTAATTCTTTCGCTTTTTTTGCAATGCCCTCGGCATTCAGTCCATAATAGTCAAAGACTTCTTTAGAAGTTCCCGTGATCACCGGTGCATCCGGCAGAGACATGTTGACTACCTTACGCGGGCACTCTGCGCCGACCACCTGGCTTACCATCGAACCAAGGCCGCCAAATGGAGCGTGCTCTTCGATCGAAATGACAACTTTTGCCTTCTTTGCAGCCTCTACCAGGCCCTCTTTGTCCAGCGGTTTCACACAGTACATATCGAGCAGTCCTGCGCTGATTCCCTCTTCTTTCAGCATAGCAGCTGCATCGAGCGCCGGGCGGACCATCTCACCGCAGGCTACCAGTAAAACATCGGTGCCTTCCGAGAGAGCCGTTGCCTTATCCATCTCAAACGGGGTATTTTCTTCGCTGTAAATATCCGCAACGGCATTTCTTCCCACTCGGATATAAGCCGGTTTTTCATCGGTAAGGAGCGCCTCAACCAGTTTTGCTGTCTGGAAACGGTCGCTTGGCAGATACACACGCATATTCGGAATGGCTGCCATTGCTGCGATATCCTGTGCAGAATGATGGCTCATGCCAAGCGCACCGTAGCTCACACCGCCGCTGATACCGATCAGCTTTACATTGGTGTTGGAGTATGCACAGTCAATCTTCGCCTGCTCATAGCTTCTGGTGGAGAGGAAGCACGCCGGAGATGCCGCAAATGCTTTCTTGCCGCATTTTGCAAGACCGGCAGAAACGCTGACCAGATCCTGCTCCGCGATACCCATCTCCACAAACTGCTCCGGATACGCATTTGCAAACGGTGTCAGGGAAGCACTTCCTCTGGAATCGCTGCAGAGCACCACGATATCTTTATCCGTTTCGGCATGTTTCATTAAAACCTCGCAAATGGCCTGTCTGTTTGGAATCTTATTCATGACAGTGCCTCCTTTCTCTCATCCAGATCCTTCATGATCTGTTCTACTTCCTCCGGTGTCGGCACTTTATGATGCCACTCCGCCTTATTTTCCATCACGGAAGAACCACAGCCCTTCGTTGTGTTTGCAATAATAACCGTCGGTTTTCCCTTGCAGTGTTTCGCCAGCTCAAACGCATGAACGAGCGCGTCCATATCGTTGCCCGGTACGGAAAGAACATTCCATCCGAACGCTGCCCATCTCTCCTCCTGGCTGTCCTGTTTCATGACATCCTCGGTATTTCCGGAGATCTGCAGACGGTTGCGGTCTACGATCGCACAGAGGTTGTCCAGCTTGTAGTTTCCTGCGGACATTGCGCCCTCCCAGACAGAGCCTTCTGCCAGCTCGCCGTCACCCATAACGGTGTAGACACGGTAATCTTTTTTATCCATTTTTCCTGCCAGCGCCATTCCCACGCAGACCGGAAGTCCGTGGCCGAGAGAACCGGAATTCATCTCGATGCCCGGCAGTTTATTGTTCGGATGGCCGATGTACGGACTGCCGAATTTGGAGAATTTTTCGATGACCTCTTCCATCGGGAAGAATCCCTTTGCCGCAAGTACTGCATAATATGCCTCAACGGAATGACCTTTACTCATTACAAAACGGTCGCGGTCCGGGTCGTCCATGTTCTTAGGGCTGATGTTCATCTCTTTAAAATACAGCGCTACAAGCACATCAATGACACTCATGTCACCGCCGATGTGGCCGCCCTTGCCGGAAACTACCATTTCCACTACTTTCTTCCGAAGATCATACGCCAGACAACTCAATTCCTTGTATTCACTCATGATTTTCATTCTCCTCTTAAATATGCTTTGACATCTTCCTCGATCGGATCATATAAATCCGGGGCAATACCGATGTATTTGCATGCTTCATACAGAACCGGCACAACGTTCTCGTGGATACCGACACAGTGGTGGATGTACGGTCCTTCCACGATTTTTGCCTCCAGGCGTTTCAGGTTCTGTACCTCAACCCATACGTAGGTTCCCTTCGTGTAAGGTCCCTCGACACCTTTTGCATTTCCAAGCAGCAGAGAGTATTCTCCGTTGTCTCCGTCGAAACGTGCCAGTGTCATTTCACCTAATTTTGCCTGTGCCTCTACAGCGCCCGGATGGCTGAATGCCAGAGGATAACCGATCGTCGGTTTTTCCTGTGCAACAGAAATCGGCCACGGTCCGCAGTGCTGCAGCAGCTCGCCGTTCTCGTTGTCCGGGTGACGTACCGTCCAGTCAGCAAAGAAGCTTCTCTTGTCGTTTCTGCCGGCAGCCTCTACCATCAGAGCGGTGATGGCTCCGTGGATATCGGTCTCACAGACAACCGGAATTCCCTCTTCGTTCAGCAGTGAGTTTGCCGCACACGGCATGATGCCGATCTCACCCTGCAGCGCGTTCCAGCACTGGATCGCGATGGCATTGCAGGAATATTTTGCAGCCAGATTTTTCATCGCAACCTTCAGAGCTGCTACATTTTCCAGTTCTTCCGGTTTGATCTTTACACACATATTGGTATTGCAGTATGCAACGACTTTTTCTACCTCGCTGCCCTCTGCTTTTACTTTTTTCATCTCCGCAGTCAGTTCCGGAAGCGGAATCGGGGAAAGCTGGATGTTAAATTTTTCCAGCAGCTCGCCCTCGTTGCACATGGTGGACCAGAAATCGAACGGACGCGGTCCGATCTGAAGGATTCTGGTGTGGCGGAAGGTATCTACCACATTACATACAGCAAGGAAATCCTTGATGCCGCGCTCAAATTCCGGATCGGTCAGACGGCAGTTCGTCATATAGGTGAACGGAACACCAAAACGGCGCAGCACTTTTCCGGTTGCAAACAGGCCGCACTGGCTGTCGCGGAGACGCACACCGTTCTCATCCGGTCTCTCATCGCGCGGTCCCCAGAGAAGTACCGGAAGCCCCATTTCCTTTGCCAGTCTTGCACAGACATATTCCGTTCCGAAGTTTCCGTGCGGGAAGAAAATTCCCTTTACGTTTTCACGGCGGAATTTCTCCTGGATTTTCTCACGGTCCGCCTCATCGTAAAACAGACCCTCCTCATTGATGTCTGTGATATCGACAAATTCAACGCCGAGCTCTTTTAAACGCTCTCTCGTCAGGTTGGCGTATTTTACGGCATCCGGGGCACTGAAAATGCTTCTTCTCGTAGGTGCAAATCCGATCTTAATTGATTTCATATTCATTTCCTCCACTTAATTTTCTTTAAACTCTGCTAAATTATGCCTTGAATTTCCCTGTTCTTTATGGCTCTTATATTACTAAATTCTTTTGAACTTGTCAACATCTATTCAGCTTTATTAAATCTTTTTTAGTAATTTATACAAAAAAGAATGGCTGTTTTTATGCATTTCTTCATATTTCATTTTTTTACAGTTCAGAAGTTGACTTCTTTTTTAATTCATATTAAAATCAATGCATAAGTTTAATATTTTTCAGATAAATACTGAAATAAATTTCAACATCCCGCATGCACAAAACAAACGAAAGCACCATGCGGGCTGATTTTATCGAACAGGAGCTGAACTCTTATGAATATTTCTGCGAAAGAACTGGCAAAGCTGATCAACGTATCGCCTGCCACGGTTTCTATGGTTTTCAATAACAAACCCGGCATCAGCGATGCCACAAGAGAGCTGGTTTTAAAAACCGCAGCCGAGTATGGCTATGCGCCGAAAAAAACTGAAGCCTCCGGCGCTTCCTCCCGCATTATTCAGCTGGTCAATTATAAAAAGCACGGAAAGGTCGCTGCCGACACGCCGTTTTTCTCCCAGCTGACCGAAGGAATCTCCACCGAATGCACCCGCCAGGGCTGTGCGCTTCATATCTCCTATTTTTATGAGACCATGGATATTGACAGCCAGCTCGATGCACTCCGCGCTGTGGACTGTGAGGGCATTCTTCTTCTTGCAACCGAAATGGCTCCGTCCGATTTCCGCAAGTTCCGCGATTTTTCTGTTCCGATCGTTGTCGTGGACTGCTATTACGATGAGCTCGATTACGACTGCGTTCTGATCAACAACATTCAGGGGGCGTTCAACGCCACGAATTATCTGATTCAGTGCGGACACAAAAACGTGGGCTACTTTCACTCGAGCCTCGACATCAGCAACTTCTCCGAACGCGCCGACGGCTACTACAAAGCGCTCCGTGCAAACGGCATCAGCACCTCGCATCCATATGTTCACCTGGTTTCCCCGACCTCGGACGAAGGCTACCGCGACATGCTGCGCCTTCTCGAATCGAAAGCTCCGATCGCGGATGCCTACTTTGCCGATAATGACATCATCGCGGCGGCCGCCATGCGTGCACTGCGTGAAAACGGCTACCGCATCCCGGAGGATGTCTCCATCATCGGCTTTGATGACGTTCCGATGTGCGATATGATGGTTCCGCCGCTTTCCACCATGAAGGTCAGAAAACGCGAGCTTGGTGCCACTGCCGTCCAGCGCCTGCTTGACCGCGTGGCCGATCCGAAACGCGAATGTCTGAAAATGTGCATGGCAACCAAGCTGGTGAAGCGCCAGAGTGTTTCCAGACGTTAAAGCTTTTTGGATGAGGCTGTCGTCCAGCGCGTGTCTGAAAAATCATTTCCGCAAACCGGAACTCGCAGCTTGCGAAAAGCCATTTTCAGACACGCTCTGTACGGCAGCCTCACCTTTTTTATTTTGAAAGGAGTTTTTTTTATGCAATCTGCAAATGACCTGAAACAGCTTTTATTCAGTATCAATCACAAAAGCTATCCCGCCTATAAATCTACCCGCGGTGCCTATCAGTTTCCGCGCTACACACTCTCCATCGACCACGTGCAGGGCGATCCGTTCGCCGCTCCATCGCGCGTCAGCGTTCATATCAGCGGCAAAACCGCTGCGTTTCCGGCTTTTCTCTACGACACATATGAAAAGCGCGTCGCCCTCCAGGATTACTTGCTGCGCCAGTTTGCGCGCACTATCGCACCGTATTCCTTCCGCGCGAAGGGTTCCGGCAAAAGTGGTCTGCTGGGGATAAGCCGCTGCGGGCAGGAAATTCTGGAGCGTACTGCCTGTGTTCTGAATCCTTCCGACGGCAGTCTTGTCGTCAACACGGAAATCGGCTTTCCGGCTAACGGCCGCACCATCGCCTCGCAGGAGCTGATCCGCATTCTTTTCGACTTTCTGCCCGGCTGCGTGGAAAAATCGCTGTTCTACCGTGCTCTGGATCCGAAAGCATGCGCCAACGTCGCCTATCTCTGTGAGGACCAGCAGGCGATCCGTTCCGCATTAAAAGAAAAAGGGCTTACTGCCTTCATCGCCGACGGCTCCATTCTCCCGCGCGAGACCGGTGTTTCCGATCTGCCGATGAAGCACGCCGTTCCGTTTACCTCACCGGAATCCCTGCGCGTTACCCTCGATCTTCCAAACCGCGGACCTGTTTCCGGCATGGGAATTCCTCTCGGCGTCACACTGATCGTAGGCGGAGGCTTCCATGGAAAATCTACCCTGCTGCAGGCTCTTGAGCGCGGCGTATACAACCACATCGCCGGGGACGGCCGTGAATATGTCATCACCGATGCAAGCGCCGGAAAGCTCCGCTCCGAGGACTCCAGAAGCATCAGCAACGTCGATATCTCCCTCTTCATCCACAATCTTCCCGGAAAGAGTGATACGACTTCATTCTCGACCGCCGATGCCAGCGGAAGCACCTCGCAGGCTGCCAACGTGATCGAGGGCATCGAATCCGGCACGAGCCTCTTTCTGATCGATGAGGATACGTCCGCCACCAACTTTATGGTGCGCGATGAGCTGATGCAGCGCGTCGTTGCCGACAGCGAGGAACCGATCACACCGTTTATCAGCCGCGTGCGGGATCTGTATGAGAAGCTCGGCATCTCGTCGATTCTCGTTGCCGGAAGCTCCGGTTCTTACTTCCACGTGGCAGACACTGTCATTCAGATGAAAGAATACGTTCCTTATGACATTACGGATCGCGCGAAAACCACAGCCGCAGAATTTCCGCCGTTTACTGCCTCCGTGCGTCCCTTTTCCGTTCCAGCCTTCCATCGCTGCCCGCAGCCGGGTAAAGGCCTGACGGGAAGTGACCGCACGAAAGTCAAAGTGATGGGACAGGAATCCATCCTCATCAACAAATCTCTGACGGATCTGCGCGCCGTGGAACAGCTCACGGACAGTGAACAGCTGAACGGGCTGGCTGCGCTTCTTTTAGAAGCCGCCGGACACAAAATGGACAGTAAGAAAACACTGGTGCAGGTGGTGGATCTGCTGGAAAAACAGATGGATGAAAAAGGCCTTGCTTCTCTTCTCGCTCCTGGAAGACCCAGCGACCTGGCACGGCCGAGACGGCAGGAAATCTTTGCATGCCTGAACCGGTGCAGGGAACTGCGGTTCTGAGAAAATTTTTAGCAATTCAGAGCCATAAAAAATCTTCAGGCAAACCTTGTTCTTTTCAGAATCTATCGGTTTGGCTGAAGATCTTTTTTATCTTTTATTTTTCAATTATTTATTCCCCGCAGATCCGCACAATCGCCTCCGCGAAGATCACAACGCATTCTTTCAGGCATTCGATTTCCACGAACTCGTCTGCTCCGTGCATACGGTTGTCGACTTCAAGGTCTGCGCATCCAAACGCAACACCGTTTTTCAGATGATGCACATACGTTCCGCCGCCGATCGCAAATGGTTTGCCTGGTTTTCCAGTGACATCCGTGTAGCACTGCAGCAGGTTCTGGACAAACGGGCTGTCGGCCGGGACGTGGTGTGGTGGGAACATTCCGCTGCCTTCCATGGAGAAGCCGCCTTTTTTCATGTTCTGCCCGGCGGTATCGTACAGGTTTTCTTTTGTCGCGCAGATCGGGGCGCGGCAGTCGTAGGAACCGATCAAGGTTTTGCCGTCGTAGTTCATGAGGTCGAGGCTTAAGGTGAGCTCGCCGGACTCTTCATCTGACATGGCGACACCGAGGCCTGCGCCTTTGCCGTCGCCGTGCGGGTAAACTTTTGCAAGGAAACTGATGTCGTTTTTCAGTTCACTCTCTTCCATTCCAACAGATGCGAGAAGCTGCAGCAGTGCGGTCAGTGCGTTGTTACCCATTTCCGGGGTGGATGCGTGGGCGAAGGCACCGCAGGCTGTGATTTTTATATTGCCGTTTTCGGTGTCTTCCAGAACGAAGGAAACGCCGGTCTTCTGCTCAGTCTCGTCAGCGCAGGTTTTCAGGTCTTCTTTTGCCATGCCGGCAAGCTCTGCATATGCTTTGCCTGGTACAACGTTCAGTTTGGTGCCGGCCTGTAAGGATACAAGGCGCACGCCTGTCGTTCCGGCATCGGATGTTTTTTCGAAGTGGCCGCGCATGCCGCCTTTTTCAATGTTGATGACCGGGAATTCGGCATCCGGTGAGAAGGTGCATGGTGCTTCCACTTCTTTCTTATAATAATATTCGAGGTCAGAGCTTCCACACTCCTCGTCGGAACCGAGGACAAGACGGACGTTTTTCTTTAATGGGTAACCGAGTTCTTTGACAGCGCGCATTGCGTAGATAGCTGCGATCGCCGGTCCTTTGTCGTCTGCGGTTCCGCGGCCGAACATTTTTCCTTCTTTGATGCGCGGGGTGAATGGATCGGTCTCCTGCCAGCCTTCGCCTGCCGGTACGACATCGAGATGGGCGAGAATATCAAGGCCCTTTTCTTCCTGATTAAAGTCAGCTGCAATCGCGTAGTTGTCGTAGTTGGTTACGGCAAAGCCGTATTTTTCCAGAATTTCGATTCCCTGCGCCAGTGCTTCTGCCGCCGGTGCGCCGAATGGTTTGCCTGGCTCTGCCGCCTGTTTTTCGCTTGGAATCCGGATCAGGCTTTTCAGATCCTCGATCATTTCGGATTCGTGGTTTTCAATATATGTTCTCAATTCTTCTTTCCGCATCGTAACTTCTCCTTTTCTCTTCTCTGGCACCGTCGCAGTGCCGTTCTTTTCCTATCATAGCGCAGAAAGAGCAGAAAATCCACATTTTCTGCTCTTTCTGCCAAATAATCATTTGTTTTTGTCCAAATTGACTGTAATTTCATAATAATCGCACGGATGCGCCGTAAGCCCCGTCACGCCCTCGCCGGATACCATCGACATTTTGAGGTGTGATGTGAAGAAAAACATGTGGTCATCCAGCAGCATCTGCGTCATCTCGATGGCCAGTTCGGTTCGTTTTTCGGTATCAAACTCGCCGCTTAACTGCTGTTCCAGCATCTCGAGTGTCTCACTGTAATAACCGCCGCGGTTCTTGGAGGAATCCTGCAGGCAGTGCGTTGTAAAGAAATACTCGGGATCGCCCGTCGGTGCGCTGACAAATGCGCTGACATAAACATCCCAGTTTCCTTTTTTCAGCAGTTCCAGATGATTTGCCGTGCACTGGATCTGTACTTCGATTCCGATTTTCTTCAGCGATGCCTGTGCACTCTCCGCGAGAAGCGGCAGTTCCTGGCGGCTCGGATACGTGAGCCAGCAGATGGTCAGGCGTTTTCCGTCTTTTTCCACGTAGCCGTCGCCGTCCTCATCGGTCCAGCCTGCTTCAGCCAGCAGTTCTCTGGAATACTCAAGATCATAGGACTCTTCCTGCACTTTGCTGTCGCCGAATGCAAAGTAAGAGGGGAACGGGCCTTCCGCCACGCTTCCGTTTCCTTCCATCAGCGTATTCACAAAGCCCTCCCGGTCGATCGCTCCGATGACTGCCTCGCGCACGCGGTCGTCCTGCAGCACCTCGGATGATCCGTTAAACTGTCCGAAGAAGGTACGCGACGTATCCGCCGAAGAAATCGTGTATGGTTCATCGCGGAACAGGATCAGATTGGAATACGGCAGGCCGTACGCCGCGTCGAGCTCGCCTGACTGTAACGCCATCGTCATCGTATCGCCGTCGCGGATTGTTTTGACTTCGATCCGGTCGAGCTTTGGCGTTCCGTTCCAGTAATTGTCATTTTTCATGAGCGTCAGTCCCTGATCCGTCTCCACCTGTACTGCGCGGTACGGGCCGGTTCCGGCGACATTGCCGTCATCCGTCACACCTGCCTGCATATCAATGATGCATCCATATGGGTCAGACAGATAATTCAGAAGCGCCGGGACAGGCTGTTCGGTGTGAATCGTTACGATCAGGCCGTCTGCCTCGATGCTCTCAATTTTCAGATCCCCGCGTGCACGGTCATGTACTGCGATCAGATCCTCGAGACATTCTTTGACCGCCTCCGCGTCGAGAGTGCGCCCACTCGTAAAGGAGATGCCTTCATGCAGTGTAATCCGCCATGTTGTATCGTCCACAAGCTCATAGCTTTCTGCCAGCCATGGCTCAATCTCCATAGAATCGGAATAATGAAACAGCGTCTCACCGATCCCATAGCGGATACACGCCCAGCCGGAATAGCCGTTGTGCGGGTTGACATCGGACTCGTCGTTTTCGGCGTTGAATGTCGTGTCGCCGTATACGAAAACTTTTTCATCTGTACCATCTGCCGCTGTGCTCTGACAACCGGAAAACAGTACCACCGCCAGAATGCCGCACAAAACATATGCAATTTTTTTCCTTCTGCCGTTCTTTCTCTGCATTCTGTACTTCTCCTGTTTTCGCAAATGGCACCACCATTTCCGCTGTCTGATTTTCTGTTTCAACAGTTTTCTCACAGACTATACTCCATCAACAGTTTCGTGTATTCCTCTTTCGGGTACTCCAATACCTCCCGCGTCTCCCCCTGCTCCACGATTTTTCCCTGCCGCATGACAATCACACGGCTGCAGAGTTCCCGCACCAGCGCAAGGTCGTGGCCGATCCACAGCATCGCAAGTCCTTCTTCCCGCTGCAGTTTTTTCAGCAGTTGAACGATCTGCGCCTGTACCGCCGCATCGAGCGCACTCGTTGCCTCGTCGCAGATCAGAAGAGACGGCTGCACAGCAAGAGCCCGCGCAATTGCGGCTCTCTGGCACTCTCCGCCGCTCGTCTCGCGGGGATAGCGCATCGCCGTTTCCGAACTAAGTTCCACTTTTTTCAACAGCTCCGGCAGATGAAGACACGCCTCTTTCCGGCTCATTCCCTGATTCCGAAAAGCTTCCAGAATCCCGGTTTCGAGCGTCTGCATTGGATCGAAGGAATCCTGCGGGGTCTGGAAGACCATCTGTATTTTCCGGTAAACTTCGCGCTGCCGCCTGCCTTTTCTTCCGAGGATTTCCTCGCCTTCCAACAGAACGCTGCCTGCATCCGCCTGGACCAATCCGGTGATCAGACGGGCCGTCGTGCTTTTTCCGCATCCGCTCTCCCCGATCAGGCCAAGACATTCACCCGCATCCAGTGTGAAGCTGATGCCGTCCACGGCGGCAAATTCCGTTTCCCGGCCGGTTCCAGCAAAGTTTTTGCTTAAGTTGTTTACTTCCAGCATGTTATGATTATGCATCGTTCTTCCCTCTTCCCGGCACAGCCGCAAGGAGATTTTTTGTATATTCGTCCTTTGGGTGATCGAAAACCGTCCTTGTCTCCCCCTGCTCCACGATGTTTCCATCCTTCAAAACAGCAACCCTGTCTGCCATCTGCTCGAGAACCGCAAGATTGTGCGTCACCAGCACCATCCCCGTCTGCTCTTTCTGCTGCAACGCCTGAAGCTCCCGCAGCACCTGCGCCTGCGAAACCACATCGAGTGCACTCGTCGGCTCGTCCGCCAGAAGAAGCGACGGATGCAGCAGCATTGCGAGCGCAATCCCGACGCGCTGGTTCATGCCGCCGGAGAGCGACGATGGATAGCTGTTCCAGATCGTCTCGCCATCCGAAAGCCCCATATCCGCAAATCGCTGGAGCGTCATATCTTTGATTTCTCTGCGGCTTTTTCTGCCAGACATTCCCCCAGAAATCGGGGTGATGAATCCGCAGCGTTTCTCATGGGCGCGCACGCTTTCACAGATCTGTGCTCCGATTTTCCGGGTCGGACAGAGTGATGCCCCTGTATTCTGGAAAATCATACCAATTTCTGAACCGCACAGACTCCGCAGCTTCTTTTCGGACATGCCCGTCAGCTCCTCTCCGCGAAATGTGATCTGCCCGCCGGTGATGGAGCTATTCTTTCCCATCAGCCGCAGGATCGCTCGCAGCAAGGTACTTTTTCCACTGCCCGACTCCCCGGCGATGCCGACGGTTTCTCCTTTTTCGACGGAAAAACAGATGTTATTTAAAATTTGCTCCCCCTCATAACAGACAGAAAGGCCGCTGATTTCCAGCAGTTTTTCGCTCATGTTTTTGCTCCCTTTGTTTCCATTTTCGTTTGCCCCTTATCCCTGATCCACCGTTTTCCGTACCGCCTCACCAAGCAGATTGCAGACAAGAACGGTCAGAAAAATCGCCAGTCCCGGCGCCAGAATGACCCAGGGCGCGGTCTGCAGCATACTTCTTCCGTTGCTCATCATCGCTCCCCACTCCGCCGACGGCGCTTCCGCACCAAGGCCGAGGAAGGACAGACCCGCGATTTCCAGCATCATCGTTCCGATATCAAGCACCGCTGTGACAATCGTCTGCCCCGCAAGATTCGGCAGAATATGGCGTCCGATCATCTTCCATGTTCCGTTTCCTGTAAGGCGCGCCGCCGCGATGAACGGCATGTGTTTCAGTGCCAGCACACGGTTCCGTGCAAGCCGTGCATATTTCGGCCAGGAAACAAGGATCAGCGACACAACGGCTCCCGTCATGCCGCTCTGCAGAACGCCGGAAAATGCGATTGCAAATACCATACCCGGAAAGGCCAGAAAAATATCGGAGATCTGCATCAGAACCGTATCCGTTTTACCTTCCAGCCAGCCGCTGAAAATTCCGGCGAGTGTTCCGATCAGAGCGCTTGCCGCAACGACAAGAAGTGCTGAAAAAATGCTGACCCGCGCGCCGGAGAGAATCCTTGAAAACAGATCTCTTCCATAGCGGTCCGTCCCCATCCAGTGCGCCGCGGACGGCGGAAGAAGGGACAGTTCCAGATTCTGCTCATACGGATCGTACGGTGCCAGATGGGCCGCACACGCGGCAAACAGCAGCAGCGCACCGGCGAGGATGCCATAAAAAAGGATCTTTCTTTTCTGTTCTTTTTTCATCGCATTCCCTCCAGCTTCGCCCGCGGGTCCAGTGCCCCCATCAGCAGATCAGCAATGAGATGCAGCAGCAGATAGATCGCCGCCATCCACACCAGATATGCCTGAATCACGGGAATATCGTGCATGGAAACGGCATCCACGGCCATTTTTCCGACACCATTCCACATGAAAATCGTCTCAACGATGGCGGTTCCTCCAAGCAGCGAACCGGCGGATAAGAATAGCAGCGTGACCATCCGAAGCAGCACGGATTTTAATATATTTCCGAACAGAATCCGGTTTTCACTTAACCCACGTGCCCGTGCACCCGCCACGTACTCCTGCTCCAGCTCTGCAAGCACGGCAGAACGCACCTGACGGGTGTATTTTGCCGTCATCGAAACCGCAAGCGTCGCCGCCGGAAGCACACAGCTTTTCCATCCCTTTCCCATACTGAGAACCGGAAAAAGATTCCATTTCAGCGAAAAGAAATACAAGAGAAGAAGTGCAGTGAAAAACCCCGGAAACGAATTACCTGCAAAGCAGAACAGGCTGATACTGCGGTCCGCCCACGTATTCTGATATTTTGCACTTAAGATACCGAGCGGAAACGAAAGACAGACCGTCATGGCAAGCGCCAGCGCCGCAAGTGCAATCGTTGCGGGCAGTTTTTCGCAGAAGCTTACAAGCACCGGTTTGCCGGAAACGTACGACTCCCCGAAGTCACCGCGCAGGGCGTTTTTCAGCCATTGCAGGTACTGGACAGCTTTCGGCTCATTCAGTCCCAGCTCCTCCCGCATCGCTTCTTTTTCCGCCTCCGACATCACGCCGCCGCTGCTGCTCTCTTTTAAATCCACCGCATCGACCGAGGAAAGTCCCGTCAGCAGAAAAGCGAGAATCGTCACGCCGAGGAATACCGGAATCAGGCGAAGCAGTCGTTTTAACAGATATTTTTTCACAAATACTCCTTTACTGCTTCACGGCACAAATCGAAAACATCGGTGCCGGGTTATAGAACTCGTCTTTTTCCAGATAAATGCGTTTTCCAAGGCTCGTATCAATGCGGATTTCTCCCGCTGTGTTTTCGCACAGCACCGCCACATCGTACGCCGGCCGGTTTTTGCGGCTGATCGGGAGCTGTGATTTGATCCGTTCGCACTCTTCTAGCATCTCGTTTCCAACCTTGAAATGGGCATGCGCCTCCGGAAGTCCCTTCGTATCGGCAACATCTTCTTTTCCGTAATTGGCATCGAAGTTCAGCAGCACACCGCCCGTTTTCAGCACACGCATCCACTCGCCGTAAGCATGCTCCGCATTCGGCAGCGTCCACGTCAGGTTTCGGGAAATGACAACATCGAACGTTTCATCCGCAAACATCGGATTTTCCGCGTCCATGACCTGGAAGCAGCAGTCGGCATTCTCTTCTTCGGCAAGCTGGATTGCATTCTCAATCATCTCCGGTGTCAGGTCGATGCCGAATACCTCGTGGCCCTCTTTTGCCAGCAGGATCGAGAAAAATCCGGCTCCGCAGCCCACATCAAGGATCTTTAACCGTCTTCCCGCCGGGATCTGTTTTTCAATCTCTTTCATCCAGCGCTTCGCAATCGGGTTTGCAAGTTCGGAGCGTCTCTGCTCTAAAAAGCTCTCGCTCCGTTTCTCCCAGTAATGGACAATCTGCTCTTTGCGGTCGTCGTACTCCGGCTCGCGCACAATTCTTCCGTAAGCAACGACAGGGCCCCCTTCTGTTACCATATCGCCCGGTTTTGCCGCCGGATACCAGAGGCCGTCTTCGGAAGCCGCCTGATATTTTTCGCCGCGGCGGACGGTCACATCACCAAGCTGGAAGGACTGCTCTGCGCTTTTTTCCGCGCGCACCAGAAACATCGGTGTCGATGCATAGTTCAGTCTCTCTTCCTCGCTCCAGACGCGCTTCCAGATTTCGGAATCGGTCTGGATGGAACAGACGCCGAGGGATTCGAGCACCTTCGTATCCCACGCCGGCCGTTCCATCGCAGAGAGCGGCACCTGGCGCGCAATGTTTTCCATGCGGTCAATGTCCGTGCACAGATAATGGTCGTCGAGCTGCTGCTCTTCCACTTTCTTCCGGTCTGCCTCGTACGCTTCTTTTTTCTCCTCGTCATAGAGATAACCGTACCAGTTCGCATCAAAATTGAGCAACACGCCGCCCGGTTTCAGGACACGCATCCACTCTTGGTATGCCTGCTCCGGCTTTTCCAGATTCCAGGTCAGATTTCTGGAAATGACAACATCAAAGGTCTCATCCGCAAACTCCAGATTCTGTGCATCCATCCGCTGCAGCGTCACGCGCTCCAGACCGTATTTCGTATATTTTCCCAGATTCTCTTTCGCCTTTTCCAGCATCTCCTCCGTGTAGTCAACAGCCGTCACCGTATAACCTGCCTCCGACAAAATCATCGGGAAGAATCCCGGGCCGGTTCCGATATCGAGAATCTTCATCTCTTCTTTCTTTTTCTCTGGAAACTGCTCCTCTAATACATGCAGCCACGCTTCTCTCTGGCTTCCCGCCAGTTCTTTTTCATTGACCTCAGAATACCCCTCCGCACGGGTTCCCCAGTAGGAGGCAATTTCCTGTAATAATTCCTGTTCCATATCTTCCGCTTCTTTCTTCTTTTTCTTAACTTTCCCGGCGGGGTCGTTCTCCAACCGCTCAAATATCCCTTTACTCTACCAAAAATCGGCCTTTTTCACAAGCCCCCACGGGGGATATTCTTAACGCCGGCGCAGGGTATTCAGGTGATCGGCGGCGCGGATCTGATTATCTGCGGACGTCAGACAACCGACGGCGATACCGCGCAGGTCGGCCCTTTGATTGCGAAACATCTGACGATCCCGCATGCCGCCTGGGTCGCAGAGGTTACCGATGTCACGGATCATTCCATCACCGTCCGTCAGGATCTTGTGAGTGTTTCCCAGGTTTCCGAACTCCCTTATTCGTGCCTGATTACCATCGAGTTTCTCGAGCGCGAGCTGATCGACATTTTGTTTCCGGATATTTTTAAAGGAGAACCGTCATTCACTCGGTTCTCCTTTATATTGCCAGAATACCATCAGCTTTCTTGTCGCCGTATCCTCGCTGTATGTATATTTTACGGACCCGAGTCCGTAATAGCTGCAAAGATAGCCGGAAGCCTTATCGAGAAGCTCCGGTCGGGCTTCCATGACCTGTGCCATCAGATCATCGGTGGCAAATTTAAATTCGGAATACTCTTTTGTCTCTTCAATATCCGTCTCCATTTCCCACAGAATCTGCGTCGCATCAAATGTATCCATGTACCGGCCGATCTGGCGGTAATACTCGAGGTCATCTGCATTGCACGCCGGGAGCGGCAGATTCGCATCCGCCTGATGCGTGTCCGAAAATTCCGCATCGGAAACGCAGAGAAAATCGTAGTAGATCAGGTCGTCCGGCAGATTGTACTCGCCGCTCTCGCCCTCTGCGAATACCGGATCGCCCCAGGTTACATCGACGTTGTAATAATTGTCTCCGCACTTTACGATATTCCAGCCGTGCGCCTCGCCGGTGTCTGTCGTTCCCGTCACATAAATGACCGGGATGTCCAGGCGGTTCATCAGATACTGGAACGTTCTGGCATAGCCTGCGCAGACCGTCTGTCCGTTCACAAGTCCGCTGTAGAGTGTCTGATTCTCCGGCGCATCTTTCACATAATCAATCTGCCGGATACATTTTTCGAAGACAGCCTTGATCTTCCCATAGTCATCCATCGAACGGTCGATATCACTTAAGAAATCATTTCCCGCCCCTTTGATCTGGGTCTGGCGGCCTGTGATCTCCTCCGCAGAAATCGTGTATTCCGGAACTACCTCACAGTAGTTTTTCGGCTCACCGTATCCCGTGACATGTGATGCTCCGTTGATCCAGCAGTACTCCGGGTAATCCATATAGACCCATCCGTAAACCTCCGCCGTCACATCGGGATCGCCGCCTTTTGTGATGATGGTTTCCTGGTGTTCCGCGATTCCCTGCACCAGTTCGCGGTAAATCATCTGTCTGTTTTCATCGAGCTGGCTGTAATAATACCGCTTCGCCAGCTCCTCCTCATCTGTATTTTCCGCCTGAAACTGTGTTGCGCCATTCTCTGACAGACCATTGTTTTCGTCTGCCGTCTGTGAAGCAGTGCTGCTGTCCGCTCCGCTTCCGTTCTGCGCGGGATCGCTCTCATCAAACTCTCCGAATACCAGATAAGCCGCCAGCAGGGCAAGCATAAGCGGAAGCAGCGCCCGCAGCGGTCTCTTCCGTCTTCGTCTGTGTCTTCTCTTTGCCATTCTTCTTTTCTCCCAGATACGTTAAAACGCCGTCACACAGTGCATCCGCCACCTTTTTCTGGTACTCCTTTGTGTTCAGGAGCGCTTCTTCCTCCGGATTTGAGAGGAATCCGCACTCGCAGATCACCAGCACTGCGTCTGTCTTCTTCAGCATGTAATACGTTTTGTTTCCCTTGGCTTTCCTGTGATTCGCCGGATCGAGCCCCGCGACCAGTGCAGCCTGCATGCAGAGCGCCAGTTTTTCGCCTTCTTTTGAATCCGTATAATAAAACACCTGCGCCCCTTTGACCGCCGCATCCGGGTAGCTGTTCTGGTGAATGCTGATCACACAGTCCGGCTTTTTTTCATGAATCAGCTGCACGCGCCGCTGCAGATCCTGCACTTTCGCATTCACGGCTCCCGGATCGGAGAGATCATTCTCCCCTTCCCGCGTCATCACCACAAGGATTCCCTGCTTTTCCAGCTTCTTTTTCAGCAGACGGGCAATCGCAAGGTTGATGTCCTTTTCTTTGACACCGTTTGCCCCGATTTTGCCGGGATCGTCGCCGCCGTGGCCGCTGTCCAGCACCACTACTTTTGTGGCTGCCTTCTGTGCTGCCACCAGCCGTGCGCCCTCGCGGGACAGAACATACGCCGCCGAAAGCAGAATCACCGCCATCAGCCATTCCAGTTTTTTCCCTTTTTCCAAATAAAAAGCCCCCTGCTGCAAATTTCCTTTCTTGGTCATTTTATGCAGCAGCGGGGCAGGTTACAACTCTTATTGCTTCCGGTTACTCTTCCTCATCTTCTTCATCATGCGCGCGATTCGGGATTTCATCCTCTTCTTCGTCGTTGTCATCATCGAGATAATCCGGCTCATTTTCGAAATCGATGACTGCGGAATTTTCGACGATTTCGTCTTCTTCCTCTGCTTCTTCTGCGGTATCTTCACGGTCTGGCTCTGCGGCTGTTTCTTTTGCCTCTCCGGGAAAGATACTTTTTACCGGATCTTTCATGAAGGTTTCCACTTCCGATGCAGAACGTTTCATCTCCTCACGCATTTTTTCGATGCCGGCAAAGGTCTCCTCAAAAATTCTGCGATTCTTCTCGAGTACACTCGTCATGGTTTCCATCTCGGCGTAAATCTTCTGGTATCTGGTGTTGGCTTTCTGCAGCTCCGCGTCCATATGGCTCTGGATTTCTTCTGCTTCGGCCTGCAGTTTTTCTTCATAAACAGCAGCCAGTTCCTCGCCCTTCTGACGTGCGCTCTCTACCATGTATTCGCACTGTTCCTTCGTCTCGCGGCGCTGCTTTGCACAGGATTCCTTTGTCTCTTCCCGCTGTTTCCGGCAGGACTCGTTTGTCTCCTCTCTCTTTTTGCAGCACGCCTCATCCGTTTCCTCCGTTTTCTCGCGGCAGGACTCGTCCGTTTCTTCGGTTTTCCGGCGGCAGGCTTCCTCGGTCTCTTCTTTTAGCTTTCTGCAGCTCTCCTCTGTTTCCTGTGTCAGTTTTTTCGCTTTCACCTGTGCCTCAAACACAAGGCCGCTGATGCTGTCATAATTGTCGATATAGCTCTGGTATTTCTCATGAATATTTTTTTCGAGCTCCTCGATTTTATCCTCACGCTCGCGGATCTTGCGGTTCAGCTTCTCGATTTCCTGCTCTTTTTCCTCGATCTTCGCTTCCAGTTTCTTCTGAGCGGCATACGCCTGATCTTTCAGGTTCTGCACTTTCGTCATGACATCGTCCTTATCGAAACCGCCCATCAGCGTTGTTTTAAATAATTCTTCGTGATTGTTTTCTGACATGTATACTCCTCCTTCGTGCCCGGGCTTTTATCATTCCCCTTATCCTTCCCGGACTCCTCGTCAACTGTTTGTTTCAATATATTCTGAAATCAGACTCCAGACGTCTGCGCACTCGAATCCGAGCTTCCACTCTGCCACCCCGGCGAGATCAGCGCTTTGGATCACTTTCAGTTTTTCCTCCATGGACTGCTCATCCTCCATCCAGATCGTGTATCTGGCATCGGAAGTTTCTACCGTTGCCACATTCTGGCCAAGGGATGCATCCCAGGTTTCTGTCATCTGATTCTCTTTGGCATAGTTTTTGGTGCCATCCATGCCCAGCACCTCGCTGGTAATGGCGCTCTGTCCGAACTTTTCCGTCCAGACACGGGTATAAAACGGGATTCCGCAGATCACCTGATCGGCAGGCATCACCCGCGTCATCTCCTCCACGGCCTGCTGTACGAACGGGAGGGATGAAACAGAGCCTGCCTCCTCGCTTCCCGCGAAATGCTCGTCATAGGCCATGACAATCATATAGTCCACAAATCTTGCCTGCTCGCCGCGCTGATAATACATCGTGTAAGCCTGCGGTACCGGCGTATCGACCGACACCACAAGATTCTGTGCATGCGCCGCGCTCGTCAGTTCCCGCAGAAACTGCAGGTAATGCGGGATTCCGGCCTCTTTCAGATTCTCGAAATCCACGTTGATGCCGTCCATGCCGCACGATGCTGCCTCGGCGAGCAGCTGCTCAATGATTCTACTGCGCACGGATGCGTAGGCAAGATCGGTTGTTTCGTCAAATGCTTCATTAAAGTTATCAATCAATCCCCAGACTTCCCGTCCCGCTTCATGCGCCAGTTTCACGTAATCGGCGCTCGCAAGGCTGGAAATCGTACCGGTTTCGTCTGTCACGGAAAACCAGGTCGGTGAAATCACGTTCACGCCGGTCATTTCTGCTGTCATCTCTGCCATCGCGTCGTTCGACTCGGTCGATGTGCTCTGATGCCAGACCAGATTGATTTTGT
Organism: Fusicatenibacter saccharivorans; assembly: GCF_027667425.1. Taxonomy (NCBI): domain Bacteria; kingdom Bacillati; phylum Bacillota; class Clostridia; order Lachnospirales; family Lachnospiraceae; genus Fusicatenibacter; species Fusicatenibacter saccharivorans. Next base: position 24,909 of record NZ_JAQEGR010000007.1, on the reverse strand, counting down.
GATCCCGTGTAATTCTTTCATAGGAATCTTTCTTTGCCGTCCGCGCTTCGATGTCCTCCGGCTCGGAGATATCCTCTGTCTGGATGTAGCCGGTATAGCCGTCCGCCGTCATGACTTTGCACCAGTTGTCCAGATTTTCCAGATACAGCAGGGTGTCACCCTTCTGTACATCCGCAAGAATCAGACTCTTGATGCCGCCTTTCTGGCGCACCTGCGCGGTGTCTGACTGTACCGTCGCCTGCTCCACTCCGTCCCATTCATTCCGGATTACAACACGGTTGGGATCGCTGTAATATGCATAGTCGAGATCTGTGTATTCTTTTACGACATCCAGCGAAATGTAAACCGTTCCGTCGCTCTCCTGCTGTACGGCAGGCTGTCCGCCCGGTGTTTTGGCAACGGCCGCATCGCCCGGAAGCAGTGTCTGCACGCCGCCGCTCGTTGTAAGCAGGATTCCTTTTGTTTCTTCATCCCAGTAGAAGCAGCTGTTCAGCTGGGATTCTACATATGTGTACGCCGCATACGGCTCTCCTCCGATAAGGACGGCCTGCTCTTCCAGAAGTTCTCCGTTCTGGATCAGCGCAACGCTGTTTTCGTCTGTCAGGTTAAAATATTCGTTCCCGGCCATGTATTCGGTTCCGGGTTTATATCGGTTTATCAAAAATGAAACAATGCCTGCTGCACCGACTAGCACGATCAGAATCAGTACGACCAGTACCGGCGCTGCTTTTTTCTTCTGTTGCTCCTTCATGTGTTCTTTTCCCCTTTTCTTCGCTCTGAAGATCTCCCCACTTGCGCCCATTATAACAAAAAAAATACCCAATAGCAACCGTTATGCGCAAGGGAACCGCATGCGAGTCAGAAAGTATCGTTACAGTTCACTGGTTCCCAGCGAACTGTAACATTCGCAGCCCTCATTTAAAGTTTTGCTTCGCAAAAGGAGGGCTGCTCACACCTGAATCATGTTCTTACGCAGCGAAACAGCAGGTGTTTCACTGCTGATTGAACAGTAACGAACGTATCGTTGCTTTTTGCTATTGGGTATTTTTCAGAAAATCTGTTTAAAAAGTTTTGTCGATTGTTTGTTTCATGGCTTATTTGCAGTTGTGACGTACAAAAAAGAAAGCCCCATCGATCCGTATGAAATACTTTTGTTTTTAGTTTCAATGATCATGTTTCGCGGGGACGCCTTCTTATCCGATCCGTTTTTTCTGTGCCTGCTTCCGGCCGGAGTATGCACCCTCCGGGCAGAAGCAAAGGTTTCCCCAACTCCTATTATACTTCAAGCCGGGGGAATTACAAATAAAGTTTGTCCCTTCATTTCTGAAAAAATTATGCGAAATGTAAAAAAAATCTTAAGTTCTTTACTTCTTTCCGTGATGTGTTATACTATATTGTAAGCAGCCCTATTTATATAAGTAAAGAGTAATTAAGGACGTGAGAGTTATGAAAATAGAAAAAATCAATGATAACAAGATCCGCTGCACACTGACCAGCGCCGATCTTGCCGAAAGAAATTTAAAGCTCAGCGAACTGGCTTACGGCACGGAAAAGGCCCGCAGCCTGTTTCAGGATATGATGCTTGAAGCCAACCAGCAGTTCGGCTTCAATGTGGATAATGCCCCGCTCATGGTCGAGGCCGTTCCGGTGGCTCCGGACAGCATTGTCCTCATTATCACCAGAGTCGAGGATCCACAGGAGCTCGACACCCGCTTCGCCAAATTTGCTCCATCCGGCGACGATACGGACGGACCGGAACCGGTACAGTATTCCGGCGCGGACGACATCATCGACCTGTTCCACAAGCTCTGCGATGTGAAGAACAAGGCACAGGAAATCGCAAAGAAAGCGGCACAGAAGGAAAACGAAAAAGAGCCTGCAGCATCCGAGGAAAAGAATGTGGATCTGGTACGCACCTTCCACTTCTCAACCCTCGACGATGTCATCAGCTCCGCAAAAGCGCTGAACCAGTATTTTACCGGCAGCAATTCCCTCTATAAGAACAGGGCAGATGCCAACTATCAGCTCGTTCTGCACCAGTCCGGCTGCAAACCGGAGGAATTCAACAAGGTCTGCAACATTCTTTCCGAGTACGGCAGACAGGAATCCTTCTCCCTGGCCGCTGAAGCATTTCTGCTGGAACATGGAAATGCAATGGTAAAAGAGAATGCTCTGCAGGAGCTGGCTTCTCTGTAAGTTTTGAAACGTATGTATAAAAAAAGGAAGTCCGCGAAGGACTTCCTTTTTTGTACGTTCCGTACAAATTACTCTTCTGTGATAGCCTCGGTTGGACATACGCTTGCGCATGTTCCGCACTCAACGCATACATCCGGGTTGATTTCGTAATGGGAATCTCCCTCAGCGATAGCCTCTACTGGACATTCTCCAGCGCAGGTTCCGCAGCTTACACATTCGTCTGTGATTACATATGCCATGATCTTATCCTCCTTGTAGATTTTTTGGCCCTTTCGGTACTATCCACATTGTAAACGATTGCCCCCTGAAATACAAGTACAAAATTATAAACATTCTATAATCTTATGAATTTGTTCTTGCATTCCCCCCGGGGGTACGCTATAATCAAAATAGCCGTCAAACTCGGAACGACGGGTATATACACATTTAAAGGAGGAACTTTAAGATGGCAAAGATCTCGAAAGACATGACAATCGGCGAGTTAATCGCAATGGATACAAATATCATCGGAATCCTGATGGGAGCCGGCATGCACTGCATCGGCTGCCCTTCTGCACAGGGTGAGTCCCTGGAAGAAGCAGCTATGGTTCACGGTCTGGACGCTCAGGTTCTGGAAGACCAGATCAACGATTATCTGGCTGCAAAATAAGTCGGATTTCCGCGTGGATCCAAAAAGAACGCCTCTCGCAGGCGTTCTTTTTTTCTGTCCGATTTACCCATTGTTCCGATGGCCCCGTTTTGCTTTCGTCCGTTTTCCTTTCTGCTCCAGCGTCGCCGCTGCTTCTCTCCGGCTCTGCTGGTGGCGGCGGATCGCCTCATCCACACGGCGGCTCCGCTCTTCCTGGCGCCGCTTCTGTATCATCTGATCGAGCAGACGGCCGAGCACGCGGTAAAACTCCGTCTGACGCTCCTCCTCTTCCTGCCGCATCACAGTGTCCGCCAGCTGTTCTGCTTCCCGCTCGGGCAGAAGATCGACAACCACCTCCGGCACTTCGTCCGCTTTTCCCGGTATTGCCGGATCCGGCTTCTCCTTTGCCGTCTCTGCCGCTTCCGCCGGAAACGCTTTGATCTCCGCCGTTGCCTGCACCAGCTTCGGCATCAGCTCGCGGATCGCTTTCAGGTGAAGCCCCTTTTTCTTCAGTTCCCGGATTCCCAGAAAAATCTGAATGTCCTGCGCAGTATAGCAGCGGTGTCCCAGCGAATTGCGGTGGATTTCCATGCCGAGCTCGTCCTCCCAGTACCGGAGCACATGCGCTTTCTCCCCGGTCAGCTTCTCCGCCTCCGTGACCAGATACGTTCTATTTTCCATACGGCAGCCACTCCCTTCTTCCCTTTATTATAGGATCTGTTATCCCCTGCCGCAAGAAAATCTCATCGTAATATTCCGACAAATTCATACAATTATACACAAAAAACGTGCCGCAGGACTATCCCACGACACGTTCTGACACATAAAATATTTTCTTTTATCTCTCTGCATTCGCAAATTTCGTATAATCCGGCAGCCAGACCAGATTGACGGTTCCGATCGGGCCGTTTCGCTGTTTGGCGATGATGATTTCCGCGATTCCCTTATTCTCGGAATCCTTATTATAGTAATCATCTCGATAGATAAACATAACAACGTCGGCATCCTGCTCGATCGCTCCCGACTCACGCAGGTCGGAAAGCATCGGACGGTGGTCGGTACGCTGCTCAACAGCCCGGGAAAGCTGGGACAGTGCAACAACCGGCACATTCAGCTCTCTCGCGAGTGCTTTTAAGGAACGGCTGATATCCGAAATCTCCTGCTGGCGCGATTCCGAGGAGCTCTTTCCGCTTCCCGACATCAGCTGCAGGTAGTCAATGATGATGATATCAAGACCGTGCTCCAGCTTGTATTTGCGGCATTTCGACCGCATCTCTCCGATCGAGATACCAGGTGTATCGTCGATCATCAGTCGGGATTCACCGATCATGCCGGCGCTCTCGATCAGCTTGCTCCATTCGTCGTCTTTCAGGTTTCCGGTTCTCAGATGCTGGGAATCTACTTTCGACTCCATCGAGAGCAGACGGTTCATCAGCTGCTCCCGCGACATCTCGAGACTGAAAATCGCAACGGCTTTGTCTTTCTTAAACGCCATATACTGCGCAATATTGAGGACAAACGCCGTTTTACCCATAGACGGACGTGCCGCAATCAGGATAAAGTCAGAGTTCTGCAGACCCGATGTCTTGTAGTCCAGATCCGTGAATCCGGTCGGAATACCCGTGACATTTCCCTTCGTCTTCGATGCACGCTCGATGTTCTCCAGCGTATTGATGACAACCTGGCGGATCGGCATGAAGTCTCCGGAATTCCGCTGGCCCAATAACTGGAACATCTTCTTTTCCGTCTCCTCCATGATGACTTCCACCGGCTCTTTGTTCAGATAGCAGTCATTCTCTATCTCTTCTGTCAGCTTAATGAGACGGCGCAGCACCGCTTTCTCGCTGACGATGTTCGCATAATGGCGCACATTCGCCGAAGTCGGCACCGCATTTAAAAGATCGCGGACAAACTCCATCGAACTGATCTCCGGCGGAACATCCTTTTCACGCAGGCGGTTCTGCAGGGTGACCAGATCGACCGGTTTTCCCTCATTGAACAGCTCCACCATGGCATCAAAAATGACGCCGTACTGGTGCTGGTAAAAATCGTCGCTCGTCAGGATTTCCGATGCCGCCATGATGGCTTCGCGCCCCATCAGCATGGAACCGATGACCGACTGCTCCGCCTCGATGCTGTGCGGAAGGATTCGTTTAATCAGTGCTTCTTCCATAGAATTATGCTTCTTTTACGATAACTTTCAGCTTTGCAGTTACTTTGGTATGCAGGCGGATCGGCACTTCTGTCGTTCCAAGAACCTTGATCGGGTTCGGAAGCTGCATTTTCTTTTTGTCGATGTCGTATCCGAGCTGCTCTTTTGCTGCCTCAGCGATCTCTTTTGCCGATACACTTCCGAATACTTTTCCGCCCTCGCCGACTTTGATTGCTACGGTAACCTGTTTGTCCTCAATCTCTTTCGCGAAAGCCTGTGCCTCAGCGAGCTGCTCTGCTGCCACTTTGTCCTCGTGTGCTTTCTGGAGTTTCAGCTCATTCAGGTTTTTTGCGGTTGCCTCGATGCCGAGTTTTTTCGGCAGAAGCATGTTTCTTGCATATCCGTCACTTACGTTTACAGTCTGTCCTTTTTTACCAAGTGCTTTTACGTCTTCCAGTAAGATAACTTTCATATCAGATTTCTCCTCCATCCTGCATTTCTGTTAAGGTTGATTTTAGGAGGCTGCGCGCCCCCTCCAGATCGACGGTCTCAAGCTGGCATCCTGCCATATTCAGATGACCGCCGCCGCCCATCCGCTCCATGATGATCTGTACATTGACCTCATCGATCGCGCGGGCGCTGATATAGATCACGCCTTTGTACTCAGTCAGTACAAAGGACGCCTTGACACCGACAATGTTCAGCAGCTCGTTCGCCGCTTGTGCTCCGACCACCGTCGGGCTGTCCACATAGTCGCTCGGGCATTCGGAAATCGCGAACTGGCCGCGGAACAGCTCCGCATTGCGGATCGTCTCTCCTCTTGCCTTGTAATCGTTCATATCCTCACGGAACAGCTTGCGCACACGCGTCACATCCGCACCGCAGCGGCGCAGGAACGCTGCCGCCTCGAACGTGCGGACACCTGTTTTCTGCATAAAGTTGTCGGTATCGATCATGATGCCAGCATAGATGCTGTCCGCCTCCACGTTCCGGATGCGGATTCCCTCGGTAAAATACTGGAGAATCTCGGCAACCATCTCGCTCGCGGATGATGCATACGGCTCAATATAGGAAAGCACCGAGTTGCGGATCGTATCGCTTCCCTGCCGGTGATGATCCAGCACGACGATCATTTTCGCCATGTACAGCAGCTCCTCACACTGTGTGATGCTCGGCTTGTTCGTATCGACCACAACGAGCAGCGTGTTGTCGTCCATGATCTCTTTCGCCTCATGGTTGTTGACAAACATGTCCGCCTCATAATCCTGGTTGTCGCGGAACGTATTCATCAGCGGAATGATCGAGCTGGTCGGGTTGTCGATGACGATGTACGCTTTTTTATTCAGCGTTTTCGCCGCACGGTAGATACCGATGGCCGCACCGAACGAATCGGCATCCGGCAGTCGGTGTCCCATGACAACGACCTTCTCTTTCGTGTTCATAAATTCTTTCAGCGCGTGCGCCTTGACGCGGGCTTTGACTCTCGTATTCTTTTCCACAGCCTGCGTTTTTCCGCCGAAATACTGAATCTTCGAACCGTCCTTTAAAACGACCTGATCGCCGCCCCGGCCAAGAGCCAGGTCGATCGCGATTTTCGCATACTCGGAGTTTTTCGCAAACGATCCAGCATCTGCTCCGATACCCATACTGATTGTGACCGCCATCTCGTTTCCGATGTTGATGGTCTTGACGTCCTCGAGGATATCGAACTTTTTCTCTTTCAGTTCATTTAACGAACTCCGGCGCATGACCACGATGTATTTGTCGTTCTCATACCGCTTCACCAGTCCGTCGAGATCGTTGAAATATTTGTTGATCTTTCGCTCGACCAGTGCGGTCAGAAGGGAACGGCGGACCTCCTCGACGCTCTCCAGCGCCTCGTCGTAGTTGTCCAGATACAGAAGACCGGTGACCATCGTTTCGTCCTCGAATTTCCGCATATACTCGCGGAGCTCCGTCTCATCGAACAGATACAGTGCCTGCATAAAATAGCCTTTGATATCTGTGTTGATCATCTCCGAATTCTGGATCAGCTCGTCGATGCAGACGCTTTTTACATGGGCACGGAAATTCTTTTCGCCGTAAGCCACGTTGATGTCGGTCTCCTCCTCATTTTTCGGCAGCCGCTCGACCGTCAGCTCCGGAAAAATAGTGGCGATACATTTATGATACTGTGTATCCTTCCCTGTGATTTTTGTAAACTCTTTGTTGACCCAGAGAAGTTTTCCCTGCGAATCCATAACGGCATAGGGCAGCGCCAGTTCCTGGATCAGATGCTTCTGAACCTGGCCGTATTCGGTCGCAAAGGTAATCAGCTCGTTGATCACCTGCGGACGCTGTCTGTAATAGAGAACTGCGGCTGCGATCACATAGACTGCAAAAAACAGCGTGAACCACATTCCTGCCATCACATCCACAAAATACATGCCGATATTCATCACAAGCATCAGGATGGACAAAATCAGCGGCCATCGAAGATAGCTCCGCAATTGGCCGCTCAACTTCATTTTGCTTTTCATTTCCTAACACCTTTCCAACGTTGCGTGTTGTATTTCGCTCCTGTCCTTCCGATTATACCACTTTGACCTGTACTTTGGCAACAAGATACTTCTGGATACAAAAAAGGTACCCGCCCTTTTCGGGCAGATACCTCCATTTATTTACCGATTCAAAATGAACGTTCGGACAGTGCTTAGCGCAAGTCAGAATCAATCATCTACGTACGGCATAATAGCCATATGTCTTGCTCTCTTAACGGCTACTGTTACTGCTCTCTGATGTTTTGCGCAGGTTCCAGTTACACGTCTCGGCAGGATTTTACCACGCTCGGATACATATTTTTTCAGTTTAGCTGCATCCTTGTAGCTGATCTCTTCTCCACCACAGAAAACACAAACTTTTCTTCTTCTGCGGGCCGGTCTTCTGGAAGCTGGTCTTTCACTATTATTATAAGCCATGATCAATCTCTCCTTTTCTATCAATTAAATGGCAATTCTTCGTCAATGCCATCGGGAATATTCATAAAACCATCGGCGCTGCCCAGGTCAGATGTATTCGCGGACGGAGCCGGATTGTTATGCTGCGGTGCGGAGTATCCTCCGTTGTTTCCACCTGCATTTTTGCTCTCTGCAAACTCCTGCTCTTCTACAACTACGTCTGTCGTGTAGACCTTCTGGCCTTCACGGTTGGTGTAGCTTCCGGTCTGAATGCGGCCGGTGATGGCGATCTTCGTTCCCTGACGCAGGTATTTCTCTGCAAATTCTGCCTGGCGGCCGAAAGCAACGCATCCGATAAAGTCTGCGGTTGCGGAATCGCCGTCTCTGCGGAATCTGCGGTCAACAGCCAGTGTATAACGGGCTACCGCTGTGGAGTTCTCTCCAGCAGAGTATCTGACGTCGGGATCTCGGGTCAATCTTCCCATCAATATAACTTTATTCATTCGCTTACCTCTTAAGCTTCCTTTTTAACGACTAAGTATCTCAGTACGTTATCCATAATACGCATATGGCTCTCGATCTCTGCCGGAGCTGTTGCGTCTGCTTCAAACTGAATAAAGTAATAATATGCTTCACGCATATGCTGAATTTCGTATGCAAGGCGTTTTTTGCCCCACTCTTCTACTTCGCCAACTGTTCCGCCGTAACGGGTTACATAACCTTTGGCTTTCTCAACTACAGCTGCGCGTTCCTCTTCTTCAAGTTTTGCATTCACAACCAGTGCTAATTCGTACTTGTTCATGCTTTACCTCCTTTTGGACTTTTTGGCACCCCATTTTCATTATGGGGAGCAAGGAATTATTTTTATACGTCACAATTTGTTATTTTAACATAAAAAAGGGCTTATAGCAAGCCCTTTTTCGCGTGTTTTCTTGTTTTTTTCACGATATTACGCATCTTTTTTTCGTAATCCGCGGGTGTTTTTCTCGACCAGCTTGCGTGCTACCATGATCTGGTGGCCGCAGCCGGTGCATTTGAGACGGAAATCTGCGCCGACACGCAGGATTTCCCACTCGCTGCTGCCGCACGGATGCGGCTTTTTCAGTTTTACAATATCGCCTACTTCGTAATGTTCTGCCATGTTTTTCCGCCTTATTTTTATATTTCCTGACACTTTCCGAGATTTTTTCTCAAGGTTCTCTCTGTATCATCAGAGCCGCACCTCCATTTTTCACAGCTCTGAAGTTTCACACCCGGATACTGCCGAGCACCTGTCCGATCGGCTGCTGGATCAGAAGATCTGCGTTGTTGTCCATCGGTGTTGCACCTTTATTAATCAGGACCAGTGCATCGCCCCGAAAATACTGGAGAAGACCTGCTGCCGGATACACAGCAAGCGACGTTCCGCCGACGATCAGAAGATCGGCGGCCGCAATCGCGCGGATCGCACCGTCGAGCACTTTCTCATTCAGACTCTCCTCGTAGAGTACGACATCCGGTTTGATCATGCCTCCGCATTTTTCACATCTTGGAACGCCGCTGCTCTTTCTCACCAGCTCTGTATCGCAGGCTGCCCCGCATTTCATGCAGTAATTGCGGTGTGTGCTTCCGTGCAGTTCATACACTACTTTACTTCCCGCCGCCTGATGCAGTCCGTCAATGTTCTGCGTCACAATCGCTTTTAATTTTCCCGCCGCTTCCAGCTCTGCAAGCTTTTTGTGCGCCGCATTCGGTTCTGCGCCGACCGGAAGCATTTTGTCGCGGTAAAAAGCATAAAACTTTTCCGGGTACCGCAGGAAATAGCTGTGGCTTAAAATTGTCTCCGGCGGAACGTCATACTTCTGATGATAAAGGCCATCCACGCTCCGGAAATCCGGAATCCCGCTCTCCGTGGACACGCCCGCGCCGCCGAAGAATACGATATTTTCATGCGTATCAATCAATCTCTGCAGTTCTTCGATTTTTCTTTCCTCTTCCATCTGTCATTCCTCCTCCTGACCAATCATTACCGGTTCCGCCGCACGCCCAGAACGACGAACCGTCCAGTCGTATCGCTCGCCGCACAGGTGGACAGCACAATAATATGGCTGTTTTCATCCATCTCCGGCTGCTCCACCGGGATCTCTGACCGCGCCGCCATGGTATTCAGATACTGTACAAACGCTTCACCCCCGCCGGAATACAGCGTGTAGACATCACTGTCTGCCTCCGTATAAAAGGCAGAAAAAATCTGGTACACATCGTTTGATTCCGGCGTCAGCATCCAGAAATAGACGCTGTCCCTATATTTTTCCTGCTCCTTCATCTGTTTCAATTTTCCGAACATGGAGAGATTCTTCATATTATGACCGTAAACGATTGTGTTTCCATCACTGAAATCACCCTGATTCTGGTAATCGAGGAAAATGGAACCCGCAAAGTTGCTCGTTCCCTCATACGTCGTATGAAGATACGCATCGTTGTCCGGCCCCTGTACGACCGGGTAACTGATGTCAAGAGCTTCGATATAAAGCCATCCCTTCACATCCGGGTTAATCGCTTTTAGGGATTCAAAATCGACGGCAAGCGGCGGTTCTGTCGGATACGACAGTGGTTCCGGCTCCGGTTCGGAAGGCTCCGCCGGTTTGGATTCCGCCTGCGGCTCCTCTGTTTTCTTTGGTGCCGGTGTCTCCGGTGTTTTTGTAATTTCCGTCGTATACTGCTGCAGATCCCGGTATTCATCCGTACCGGTCTTGTAATCCAGGTAAATGCCGATCAGCTTATACCCGGAAAAGCAGAAAACAGCAAGTGCCGCTAAAAATACCAGAGTCCAAAGCGGATTGCCGCGTTTTTTCTGTTTCTTTTTCTGTTTTCCCATGCGTCTCCTTTATCACTTTTTTACTGTCTGCGCTGTTTTCTGGAAGCGCTCTGAATTTGTCTCAATTATAAGCGTGCCCCTTTCTTTTGTCAACTTATGCCCCCGGAAAAGGATTGCACCCGCCCCCATCTTATGATAGACTAAAAGTCGACTGACAAGTCACTTGTGAATACAGTAACACACCACATACATGAGGAGGAATTCCATATGCGAACAATCAAAAAAGTCGCCTCGCACATCTTCATTGATGGCTTCGGCGGCATGACGCAGGGTCTTTTTGCAACCCTGATTATCGGTACAATGATTCAGCAGATCGGTCTTCTGATCGGCGGTTCGACTGGAAATGTGATCTATCTGCTTGGAAAAGCTGCCGCAGCCCTGACAAGTGCCGGTATCGGTGTCGGCGTGGCAGTGAAATATGGGGAAAGCCCGCTTGTCACGGTTTCTGCAGCCGTCGCCGCCATGGTCGGCGGTTATGCCGGCAAGATCACCGGCGGCACATTCTTTGTGGACGGAAATGCCGTTCTGGCAGGACCTGGCGAACCGCTCGGCGCTTTCATCGCAGCTTTCGCAGGCATCACCTGCGGCCATCTGGTTTCCGGCAAGACCAAGGTTGATATCATCGTGACACCGGTCATCACCATCGGAGCCGGTTCCGTTGTCGGACTGCTCGTCGGACCGCCGATCTCCCAGATGATGACAGGCCTTGGAAGCATCATCAACTGGGCAACGGAACAGCGGCCGTTCATCATGGGCATCGTTGTTTCGGTCGTCATGGGTATGGTTCTGACACTGCCGATCAGCTCCGCTGCACTCGGCATCATTCTGAATCTTTCCGGTCTTGCCGCCGGTGCCGCAACGATCGGCTGCTGCTGCAACATGGTCGGATTCGCGGTTGCAAGTTATCGGGAAAACAAATTCGGCGGCCTTGTCGCACAGGGTCTTGGAACCTCGATGCTTCAGGTGCCGAACATCATGCGTCATCCGCTGATCTGGCTGCCCGTCATCTTCTCGAGTGCGATTTTAGGACCCGTCTCCACAATCCTCGCCAATATGCAGAATAATGCAACGGGAAGCGGCATGGGTTCCGCAGGTCTTGTCGGACAGATCACAACGTATCAGACGATGATCGCTTACGATGATCCGAAGCTCGTCATCATCAAAATTATTCTGCTCCACTTCGTGCTTCCGGCTGTGATCACCTTGTTCTTCTCAGAGGTATTCCGCAAGGCAAACCTGATCAAATCCGGCGATATGGCTTTGAATCTGTAATCTGTATTTTTAAAAGGGAATGGAACTGCGCATCCGGCAGCTCCATTCCCTTTTTTATCCACATTTCTCTTTTGATTTTTTCTGTTTTTACACCGTTTCTTCTGCGTTTTCCGCATTTTCCACTGCCGCGGCCGATTCAGCTTCCGCTGCCGTTTCTTCCCCCGGCCACACGCGGTGTGCCTCTACCATTGGCTCAATGGTCTGTGCCATCAGCAGATGGATCATGTCAAGGCTCCGCTCGCGGAACCGCGACGGCAGAAGCGGCGCGATCGCCACATCCGTCACGAGGGATTCAAGTCCCTCAATAATCAGATCCTTGCCCGGCGTCTCATTCCACTCCAGTCTGATCCGCTCGAAATCACGCTGGAAAATGATTTTGACCCTCCGTCTTGCGGCCTCTTCCAGAAATGCAAACTCAAGCTTCAGCACCAGTTCGCCGTCTTCATTCTCCGCAAACTGTCCCGTCGTTCCGAGCAGATACGATTCCTCGTTTTCCACCCATTCTACAACTTTGGACCCCGTAAGACCGATCGCAATGCGCTGTGTTTTTTCTCCCTCGGTCAGCTCGACAAAGAAACGGCCTTTTTCATAGAAGAAACCGATGCGGCGGATGCCGTCGGAAAAGTTGTTGTGGAAGACCTGCAGCGTCAGCGGAAACATGCCGACATGCGTGTCCTCCATTTTATATTCTTTTCCGTGCAGAAGCTGCGCCATGTCGATCTGACGCGGTGTTCCGCTGTTCCGCGGCCCCGGTGTTCTCCGCTTCCAGCCGCCGCGCAGGATTCTTCCCGGTGTCTCTTTCGCGCCCTCCAGATCACAGCAGGTCTGCACCAGCTTCCGATATGCCATCGGGCTTTCCGCCTCGCCGGATTTCAGCTCTGCACCAAATTCCGCGCCGAAATACTTCCGCACAATGTCGAGCATCTCACACGTCTGGAACAGCTCGTTGCTGCCCGCATTCGTCACAATCACCACGCCGGTATCCGGGTAACCGAGTACGTTCTGCCCCAGCATGCCATTGAACGCAAAGCTGCCCGGCCGCTCCTCCATCCAGACCTGGTAACCATAGCCATATTTTCCCATCTTTTCCGGCGGTGTCGCATGAACGGAGGTGGACGCTGCGACCCATTCCGCCGGGACGATCTGTTTTCCTTCGAATTTTCCGCCGTTCACGTACATCACCCCGAGCTTGGCCGCGTCCTCCGGGCACAGGAAGAGGCCCCAGCCGCCTTTCGTAATCCCTGCCGGGCAGCTCTCCCAGAAGACTTTCCGGATGCCAAGAGGCTCAAACAGACGCGGCCGCAGGTAATCTACCATTTTCATGCCGGTGCGCTCCTGTATGATTGCAGACAGCAGATACGTGTTCATACTGTTGTACTCAAACGCTTCGCCCGGCGTTCCCTTGACCGGCGCATTTAAGAAGCTGTCCACCCAGTCGTTGCCGGAAACAACGCCCATCTCATTGAACTGTACGCCGCTCTTCATCGTCAGAAGATGCTCCACGGTCAAATTCGGGCGCAGGATCTTCTGCAGCAGACCGTTTCGTTTTTCAAAAATATCATAGACGTTCTCGTCCAGGGAAAGTTTTCCTTCACTGATCAGAAAACCAGCCGCCATGCCAGTGATGCTCTTACACATAGAATACGTCGCATGCCAGATGCCGCTGCGGTATGGGGCGAAATTGCATTCGCAGATGACATGTCCATTCCGCAGGACCAGCAGATGATGCATGTCCGTATGGCGCGCAGCGGCGAGCTCACGAAGCATCTGCGTCAGCTTTTCCGATGAGATGCCTTCGCTCTCCGGCACCACGCGCGGAAAATACGTTTCCGGAGATGCAAAATCCCCGAACGCTTCCTTCTGCGGCGCAAAGTCCGTCTTTCCCATATGTCCTGTCGTCCCACTCATAAATCCCCAGATCATTTCCATTGCGGTTAACTGTTCTTTCGCTGCCATGTACGATGCCTCCTGTCTCATGCGGTTGGATTTCCCTGTTTTTCCAGTTTTCCTCATTATATCCAGATTCCTTGAAAATCGCAATGCTTCTTCTGATAAAAAAGAACCGACATAGAAATCTGTATTTCGATTTCTGCCGGTTCTTTTCCGTGTGTGATTTTTTTATTTTACTTTAGCTTACTCATTCCAGAGTTTCATACGCTCCTGATAATTCTGTGTGATAACTTTTTCTACATCTTCCAGTCCTGCGTCATTCATTTCGGAAATCATCTTGTCGTACTCTTCCATTGCCGCATCGTGGCTGTCTGCATTCACAATCTTCGGATATTCCTGATCGTAGATATCCTGGATTTTCTGCCATTTCAAGCCATCCGGAGTGCTTCCTGCCGGGGCAAGGCCTGTAAACTCTGCGGTATCCCATCTGTCGTTCTCACCAAAGTGATTCATAGCCACCTGCCGGGTCTCTTTTACTTTATACTGTGATACATCGTATGGAGTTCCGTCTGTACCATTTCCGTTCTTTACAAACCAAGTCCATTTGCGGACGCCGGTATCCAGTTTTGTTTTGTCAAAATCCGTCTGGAATCCTTCAATCAGATCATCGTTCGGAACGTGTTTTCCATCTTCCATATTCCAGTTGGTTCCCTCAATACCCCACATCAGAAGATACTGTCCTTCTTCGCTTGCAAGGTAGTTGATCATCTTCATGGCTGCTTCCGGATTTTTACAATTCTTGGTGATCGCGATTGCATCCCAGCCAAGTGTACTTCTTCCGCAGTAAGTAGTTTCATCTGCACTGATTCCGTTTCCAAGGATTTTATAGGAATAGAATTTTGCATCTTCTCCTACAGAAGAAGCAAGTGCTGTATTTGCTGCATCGGTATCCCAGTAGGAAGCAAAGGTACTGAATACGTTACCTGCAGACAGTTTCTGCGTCCACTGATTTTTCTTGTTGACAACCCACTCTTTGTCCAGAAGGCCTTCGGTATACAGTTCATTGGCAAAGGACATCATCTCTTTGAAGTTTGGTGCTTTGGCAACATGTTCCAGATTGTCCCCATCCTGATAATATGTTTTCAGACCATACATTCCTTTTAATGTTCCATCGTAGTTTTTGGATTCTGCATCAAAGGTAATGGCAATACTCTCTTTTCCGTCAATGGTCGGATGAAGTTCTTTGAATTTCTTGCAAATGTCAATATACTCTTCCTGTGTAAATGGCTCATCGCTGTCTGCGCGGTCTTTTCCAACGATTTCGCACAGATAATCATAGCGCATCAGAACACCGGCTACCGGATCTGGATCTTCTCCGTACCAGTTATTCAGATAGTAATTCTTTCCATCGGTATAACGACTCTTGTTTAAGGTTTCCCCGTACATCTCTTTTACATCCGGACCGTACTCATCGATCAGATCATTCAACGGAAGCAGTGCGCCTGCCTCAATGTAACGGTTTACAATATCATTTCCACGATCCATCAGGACGATATCCGGGTAATTCTGACCGGTCAGCATCAGGTTCAATTTTTCCAGCGGATCTCCGGTTGGATTTTCTACCTGAATTTTGACACCTGTTTTTTCCTCAATTGCTTTTGCAACTGGATCATCAAAGGTATTGCTTCCGGAGTTTTTGTCAAAGATAGAAATCGTAACTCCGTCTGTTGATACCTCGTCCGATGCAGATGATGCACTGCCGGATGCAGTACTTGATGATGTACTGCCATTTGATCCGCATCCTGCAAGCATTCCCGCTGCCATCAGGACACTCATCGCCATTGCGATACACAACGCCAAAGTAAGAAACATTTTCATATCCAACCGCCAGACTCACTTCCCGTACTTTATTTTTCTTATTCTTTAACAGTTCCGCCGCCCTCTGCAGACGCATTTCCGTATTGTATTCCAAAATCGTTTTTCCTGTTGCCTCTTTAAACAGGCTCCTCAGATAATTCGGAGACAAACCGACCTCCGCGGCCAGCTTCTCGATATCTGCGCTTTCCGAGCAGTGCTCCTGAAGATATGTTTTTACCTGATAAACGGCATAGTAATTTGGATTTTGATTCTGTTCTTCAAAAAATGCCAACATCCGTTCCAGATACTGCTTCATCTTTTCCCGCATCTGATAACTGTTGTTTGCTTCAAAAATTTCATTTTCTCTCAAAATTTTTTCTGCTTCCATCCAGTTTTCCAGCAGTTCATCGCTCAAAACAAGACGGTTCCATAGATACATATAGAGATTATAAACTTCTCCCGCAAATGTTTTCGGCGCAAGCCCCTTTAGCTGTTGAAAATAATCTTTCATGGTCTGCAGCGTTTCCTGCTTTTTCCCGCTGCTGACCAGACGACAGATTTCTTCTCTCCGCTCCTTCTGTTCCCGGAAATGATATGCTTTTTCCTCTTCCGTTTCTTTTTCATCTGCACAGAAAAGTTCCGGTGGATCCATATGAAATGCCAGAACACAACAGTTCCGAAGTTTTTCCGCCTTTTCGTACAGGCAGTCAGCTGTCCATGCTCCACTGCACCATCCAACGGCTCTCGGTGCGTCTTCTTTCAAATCATTCCAGATCTGAAATGCCGTATCTTTCACCGACAGATACCCCGCCAGCAGCAGAATGCTGATCCGTTCCGTTTTGCTGATGTAACGGATGCCCTTGTATTTTTCCTGAATTTGGCTACAGATGTTTTCTTCCGTTTTTCCATAAACCGCTATGATTCCAAACCTGCACTCTTCCAGTTCTTCTCCAAATACACCACGGAAATTTTTCCGTAAAAGCTCTGTTTCCTGTTTTTCCCGCAAAGCCATTTCCAGCAACTGCTTCGCCGCCGTTTTCCGCGACCAGTCTGCTATCTCACTTTTCTCCAATTCACTTCTCACTTTTTTCAGACATGCTTCTACTTCTTCAATCGTAAATGGCTTTAAAAGGTAATCCACGGCATTCACCTGAAAAGCGGAATGGATATAGGAAAAATCATCATATCCTGTCAGAAAAACAATTTTGCATGGATACCCCCGGCGTACGATCGTCTCTGCCAGTTCAATTCCACTCATTCCTGGCATCTGAATATCCGTAATCACAATATCTGCCATATTTTCTTCCAGGCACTCCAGTGCCCTTCTGCCATTGCGCGCGGTAAATACTCTGGAAATCCCGTTCTTTTTCCAGTCAATATAATCCCGCAATGTCTCCAGTTCAATTTCTTCATCTTCTACAAGAAGAACGCGATACATTTTCTCCCTCCTGTTTCCAGTTGCTCCTGCAGTTTTCTTCTCCTGCTGCTTTTCATTTCTGTCTTTTTACTGCAGAAGTTCAATCATATACGCCTCATACGGCTGTAACTTCCACACTTCTTTTGTGAGACTTTCTGTATCATTATGAATCAGAACCGTTCCTTTTGTCAAATCATATCGGGCTTTCATCTCTGCCGCGGTATCCCGGAAATTGCAGAGCACAATCAGCTTTTTCTCTCCCAGATTTCTCTCATAAGCAAAAATATCCGGATTTTCTTCCTCAATCAGACGGAAATCCCCATAAACAAGAGTGTCATTTTTCCTACGCAGCGCAATTAGTTTTTGATAGAAATAGAAGAGGGAATCCGGATTTTTTCTGCTGTTTTCCACATTGATCTCCTCGTAATTCTGATTTTCCGCCATCCACGGTGTTCCCGCTGTAAATCCGGCGTGTTTTTCCGCATTCCACTGCATTGGCGTCCGCGCATGGTCCCGGCTGTTCCGTGCAAGATAGGTACGAATTTTTTCTTCCTCCCAGCCTTCTTTTTTACGGTCTTCGGCAAAATTTACAGACTCGATATCCTGATAGTCATCGATCCGAAGCCCTGACACATTTGTCATACCGATTTCTTCCCCCTGGTAAATATAAGGAGTTCCTTTCATCCCATGGAGAAGGACAGCCAACATTTTTGCTGATTTTTCCCGATACGGTTCCCTGTCATTTCCAAAGCGCGATATGACACGCGGAAAATCATGGTTTCCCCAGAACAGACTGTTCCATCCTTTTTCTTCCAGTCCCGTCTGCCATTTTTCAAAGATCTGCTTCAGTTGCGGCAGCGTATACGGTTTCGGATCCCAGTTTCCACTTCGGATGCCGTCGATTCCCATCAGTTCAAACTGAAAAATCATACTGAGCTCCTGGCTTTCCGGATCAGAATACTGCTGTGCCATTTCTACCGTAGCACCTCCGGTTTCCCCCACTGTCAGGATCTGTTCTGATTTTCCATACGTATTCTGATTCATTTCCATTAAGTATGTATGAATCTGCTCCGAATGAGTATCATTTCCTCCATGTCCATCTTTTACAATATT
Organism: Fusicatenibacter saccharivorans; assembly: GCF_027667425.1. NCBI lineage: Bacteria > Bacillati > Bacillota > Clostridia > Lachnospirales > Lachnospiraceae > Fusicatenibacter > Fusicatenibacter saccharivorans. Next base: position 6,591 of record NZ_JAQEGR010000007.1, on the reverse strand, counting down.
GTCAATTGCATCCAGCCGGAAACCACGGATCCCTTTATCCATCCAGAACTGGATCATCCGGTACAGCTCTTTCCGAAGCGACGGATTTTTCCAGTTCAGATCCGGCTGCATTACACTGAAACTGTGATAATAATATTCCTGAACCTCCGGCACCCATTCCCAGGTGCTTCCTCCAAAGAATGCTCCGCCGCCTTCTGGCGGCTGCTCCTTCGTTCCTTCCTTCCAGATGTAAAAATCATGGTATTTACTGTTTCGATCCTTTCTGGCTTCCAGGAACCATGGGTGCAGATGGGAACTATGATTTAAAACAAGATCCATCATGACCACAATTTCCCGCTTTTCACAGGCTGCGATCAGTTCTTCCAGCTCTTCCATTGTGCCCGCTTCTTCCATTACTTTATAATAGTCACTGACATCATATCCATTGTCGTAATTAGGAGAATCGTTAAAAGGCGAAAGCCAGATGGCTCCAACACCAAGCTCCTGCAGATAGTCCAGCTTCTGCAGAATCCCTCCAAAATCGCCGATGCCGTCTCCGTTGCTGTCACAGAAGCTTCTGGTGTAAATCTGATATACGGTTAAGCTATGCCACCACTCTCTTTTCATTTTCTGTCCTCTCTTTCTTTTTTCCTATAAGAGCAGTATAATGATATTATCTTATATTTTCTAACCTGATTTTCGTATTTAATGAAAGGATTTTGACTTTTATGAAAAAAGAACGTTCAAAAGAGCTCTTTTCTCCTGAATCTTGTTCCCCTGTTCTTTCTGGCGGAATCCGGGATTTTACCGTGCATGGAACCGAACCTGTTCCGCTCCATATCTATCATCAGGATTATACTCATGGCGGGCTCTCTGTTCCTTTTCACTGGCATAAAGAATTAGAATGGATCTGGGTTGAAAAAGGTACTCTCACTCTGACACTGAAAACTGAAACCCGGACAATTTCCGAAGGTACTTTTCTTTTCATCAACAGTCACGAACTGCATCAGCTCTGCAGCATTGGAACTGCCCCTTCGGTTCACCATGCCCTTGTATTTCTTCCAGAAATTCTCTCATGTGCCTATCTGGATTCCTGTGAAGCAGACTGGATTCGTCCGCTGCTCTCTCATCAACTGCTTCTTCCGGCTTTTCCATTGGAAGAGCTTTCTGCTGCTGAAGCCTCCTCTCAGACACAGAAAACATTTGTACTGACATTATCTGAGCTTTTCCAGGAAATCCTGTATGCATACGATACCAAACCCATCGGCTGGTTTCTTCTGATCAAAAGTGACATGTATCGGATTCTTGCACTTCTGGCGCAATACCAGCTTTTTCTTCATCCGGAACCCCTCTGCACTCGTAAAAAAGAAAGATCTGATCAGTGTAAAAAACTCTTACGTTATATTCAGGATAACTATGATTCTAAAATCCGTCTTTCAGATCTTGCTGCTATACTCAATATGAATCCACAATATTTTTGTCGTTTCTTCAAAACGCACTTTCACACAACGCCTATTTCCTATATCAACCAGTACCGCGTAACCCAAGCCGCGGATCTTCTTACCGGCAGCTCGCTTTCTATCTTGGAAATTGCTCTGCATACCGGATTTGAAAGCCCCAGCTATTTTGCCAGCATTTTCCGCCGGACTTTTGGTATGTCACCGGAAGAATATCGAAAAGCCATGCCCTGACCCGGCAAATTTTTTCCTTCTGAATGCACGGCAACACAAATCTCAAAAATTTTTGATTTTTTTTCAAAAAACACTTGCCAAACTCGTTTTCTTATGATAATATACTACTTGTCGCTGAGCAAAAATCACGGCAGACAAAACAAAAACTTCGGCTCCGTGGTCAAGCGGTTAAGACATCGCCCTTTCACGGCGGTAACACGGGTTCGATTCCCGTCGGAGTCATATGGCGTCGTAGCCAAGTGGTAAGGCAATGGTCTGCAACACCAGTATCCACCGGTTCAAATCCGGTCGACGCCTCTTCTTTCCCGGAAACAGATAGTTTCTGGGATTTTTCTTTTTCAAAATTATTTCAAAAAAGCTGCCGGTTCTGTTTGCTTCGGCAGCTTTTTTGAAAATATCATTCTTTTTTAATTTTCTTTTTCTTTCACATAGTCTTCGTACACATACGCCGTTTTTCCCTCATACGAAATCTTGTACCATCCGTTCTCTTTTCCGAGCATTTCCACTTCTTCCCCTGTCGTCAGAGCTCCGATAACCTGGCTTGTGCTGACGTTGGGTTCTGTACGTACATTGACCGGTGAGATACAGGTGACGGTTTTCTTACCCTTCTGCTTTTTCACGCCATCCGAATTATTTTCTGCTTCCAGCGCTCTTTTCTGCTCCTGGCAGGCCGTCTGAAATGTTTCTGTCAGCAGCTCATTGTCCGGGAACTGCAGAGACTCCAGTATTTCCGGCACGATTTGCTGTGTATCGTTGCTGCCGTTTCCTTTTTTCCATATAATCTGATACCCTTCATTCTCCGTTTTCACTCCGCAGAAAAATGCGGTCGGAATCTGCAGGGAATTTTTTACCTGGAAACGATAAAAGGAACTCTCTTTACTTTTTCCTTCGTTAACTGTTTTCGCTACAAAATCACTGATGCTGTTTTCCCCGGTTATTTCATTTTGATCGATTAATTTTTCAGCACTCTCTTCGTCCTCCGGGAAATCCATAAGTATCACTTTTGCCATTCCTTCCCGATACGATATCTCAAGACTTTCCCCATCTTCCGATATGAAACTGCATTGAATTTTTTCATCTCTCATTACATTCCAGCCTTCTGGAAGTGTGATTATAATATTCTGGTATGTAGAAAGAAACTCTTTTTCACCATCTTCTGACTCATCCTGGACACTGGATGCTCTTTCGGAGACAACCGATGGATTCTCCTTTTCCACCTGCTGATTTCCACATCCCATTACCACAATAGTTGTCATCAGAAGAACAGCTAAACAGTTTTTTTTGTTTCTCATGTACAATTTCCTTTCTTGACAGTTCCCTCTTTATTTTCTGTCAGAAAATTTCTTTTGCTTATTGTATCATAACTATTTTTGCACTGTAAAGAGTACGTTCCTTCCCTCCTGCTTTGATTTTCTTTATGCAAAAAAATCTCCAACCAGATTGAGGTTCCCTTCCTCTCAAATCCAGTTGAAGATTTTTCTTATCTTTTTTATTTTACTTCTGTAAATTCGACCCGGATACTCTCATACTCTCCCAGCACCTGCTGCAGCGTCAGTCCCGCACGGTTCCAAGTACGGCCGGAGCGGATTTCTCCATCCAGACTGCAGCGGTACAGCTTATCCTCTGCAAGACCGCACACTTTCGTGTGAACCGGAAGCGGATTTCCTTCTGCATCCGTCTTTACCAGTGTAAGCAGTGCGCGGCTCTGATCTTTTGCCACGAACTCCCATGCCATGAAATCCTGCTTTTTCAGCCCGGTCAGACGGTAATACAGGCCTTCGTGCGTCAGATCGTAATATGTATGCATTGCAGCAACCTGCTCTTTTACCATCTCTTTCTCTTCATCCGAAATCTTGTTCAGGTCCATCTCATAGCCGAAGCTTCCTGCAAGAGCTACATCACCTCTTGTCTTGAATGGAGTTACGCGGCCGGTCTGATGGTTCGGGCATACCGAAACGTGGGATCCAACCGTGCTGATAGGATAGAAGAAGGAACTTCCATACTGAATCGACAGACGGTTGATCGCGTCCGTGTTATCACTGCACCAGATCTGCGGGGAATAATACATCATACCGGCATCAAATCTTCCGCCGCCTCCGCTGCATCCCTCAAGCAGCAGATCCGGGCACGCGGCAAGGAAACGCTCGAGCAGATCATAAACACCGAGCACATAGCGGTGATACAGCTCTCCGTTTCGGCTCTGTGCTGCCACATGGCTGTAAACATCGCAGACACTGCGGTTCATATCCCATTTGACATAATCAATTTCTGCATCGTGGACGATGGTCGTCAAACGCTCCAGCAGATACTCCCGCACATCGTCACGCGTCATATCCAGTACAAGCTGATTTCTTCCATGGTTTGGCACACGTCCCGGAACTGCAAATGCCCAGTCCGGATGTGCACGGTAGAGATCACTGTCCTCGGAAATCATCTCCGGCTCGAACCAGAGACCGAATTTCATGCCCATCTTGTGGATTTTTTCTGCAAGCTGTGCCATGGAACCGTTCATCTTCTTCTCGTTGACAAACCAGTCGCCAAGGCCGCTGTTGTCATCATCTCGTTTTCCGAACCAGCCATCATCAAGCACCAGCATTTCGATGCCGAGTTTCTGCGCCTGCTCTGCGATTTTCAGAATTTTCTCTTCATTGAAATCAAAATACGTTGCCTCCCAGTTGTTGATCAGGATCGGACGTTCGGCATGTTTATACGCACCGCGGCAGATATGCTCGCGGATGATCTCATGATACTGCTGTGACAGTTTGGTAAGGCCGCTTCCGGAGTAGCTCAGGATCACCTGCGGGGTATCGAACACTTTTCCTTTTTCCAGGTGGAAACAGAAGTTTGCCGGGTGAATACCCATCTGGAAACGGGTCTGGTTTTTCTGATCCTTCTGTGCCGCTGCAACAAAGTTTCCGCTGTAAACAAGGCATGCGCCGATGCAGGAACCGTGTGTCTCGTCAGCCCCCTCCTCGCAGAGGATTACGGCCGAATTGTAATGATGGCTCGACGTGCCGCGGATGCTGCCGATCTCGACTTTTGCGCGCTGCACCGGAATCCGCTCTGCCGTACGCTCCATCGCATGACGGCCGGAGAAATAGATCATCTCATAATTTTCATACATCAGATCCATGCTGAAAGACAGCATTTTTTCCAGCTCGATTGCCGTCTCTCCGTGGTTTTCCAGTCTTGCCGCTCTCGTAATCACGTTTTCGTTTTCAAATACTCCGTAGAACAATTTCAGTACAACACCGGAAGCTTTCTCTTTCATCGTGATGACAAGCGTTTCTCCTTTTTCTTCCTCTGTATCGTACAGTGCCGGCATACCCGGAACCGCATAGGAATGATCGAGGATTTCATAAGAATCGAAACGGAAATCTGCCGCACAGCTTCCATCCACCTGACGAATCCGAACCATATCATCACGGTAATCGCCGACTCCGCTCGAAGGTACTTCCTGCGGCAGTGTATCCAGAGAATACGTGCGATCGCTTCCGGCTTCCTCCGGATTTCCTGCAAATCCCATATCCGTACAGAAAATCAGACCGGAAAGATTTTCCTCACCGATTTTTTCTCCATAGTAGAGATGCAGAAGCACATTTTTGTCATCTGCGAACATCTGGTAACTGCTGTCTTTTGTCTGGAGGGTAAATAACCGTCCATTTTCACTTACTTTGATTGCCATGGTTTTTTCTCCTTTATCTTATCGCATTTTTTCGGGCTGCTCACACCAAAATCACTTTCTTACATACCCGAACAACAAGTGTTCCGGTGCTGCGTGAACCGTAACGGCTGCTACTCCGGGCTTTTGATCTCCTACAGCTGCTTGCAGTATCCTGCAAAACACGATATAATTTTACTGATATTTCGGAATCTCATCCTTTTGTGACATTCCGGCTTTTCTGATGATTCATTTTGTGAGGTATACTTATGGAAACTTCCTGGACACTTCCTGTCCCAAAGCATAAATTTTCGGATCTTTATCTCTGCTTCTGCGGCTACGAAGCCTGCCAGCCGTTCCACAGCTACGGCCCGGCTGTCCGCCCCAATTACGTGATCCACTACATTATTTCCGGAAAAGGCACTTTTACCATCGGAAACCGCACTTACCGCTTAACCGCCGGACAGGGCTTTTTCCTGATGCCAAATGTCCGCACCTACTATGAAGCCGATGCGGATGATCCCTGGACATATCTCTGGATCGGTTTTGACGGCGAAAAAGCTGCCTCTTATGTACAGGAACTCGGTCTTTCCGAGGAGCACCCTGTCTACCAGTGCAACTTTTCCGGTGAACTGCAGTCCCTCTTGTTTCAGATGCAAAAGCACAATACCTATGACACCTCGGACCAGTATCTTCTGGAAGGCTGTCTGTACCAGTTTTTCTCAATTCTTTCCCGCGAAATCACGCTTGCCGATCCTTCTGCACGGGAGAGCGGCAATCTTTACGTGGAAAAAGCCGTTGAGTTTATCCGAAATAATTATTCCAATGAAATTCTTGTCTCGGATATTGCCAGATATGTCTGCATCAACCGGAGTTACCTTTATACCCTGTTTCAGAAATATCTCCATACCTCACCGCAGAACTATCTTTCTTCCTGCCGGATCACGCGTGCGCTCGAGCTTTTATCGTATACGGATCTCTCCATCGAAACGGTCGCTTTTTCCTGTGGTTACCGGAATGCCGAAGTTTTTACCAAAGCCTTCCGCCAGAAGCAGGGCATGACGCCAAGTGCCTATCGGAAAAAGTTCCGCCTTGACACGACTCCTGACTCTGCACATGTTCCGTGATCTGTCTGATTTTATTATAACGAAATCTTTCTTCCATGAACAGGAAGAAATGTTATGGAAAACCGTCAAAATGTTAGATGGCGTTTCTTAATGTAAGTGCAAAATAATTCGACGGATTGTGTTGCCCCAAAAA